>NZ_DATIRC010000256.1:0-7555 GCF_035470145.1 Romboutsia sp. | reverse complement strand
AGTGGATTGAAACATTAAATTATGTAAAGTTAATAGATGAATTAAACATAGAGATATTAAATAGTAAGATTGAAGAACTAACAAACTTAGATAACTTAGATGTAATTGAGTTTGATTCCAATTATTTTAATAATATAAAAGAGTATATAAGACTATAAAAAGAATACAACTAGAGATAGATTGTGTTTTTGAAGGAATCATAATACTATTGAGATGCGCAATCAATGGGAAGGACTGAACATTAAGGAAGTTTTCAACTTTGGATAAATTGGAGAACGTGAATAAAGTGTAGACAACTGAATATTAAGGATACCGTGTGGAAATAAAGTTGGAAACTCGATATAAACACGGAGTGCATAGTGGAGCTTTGGTATTATAAAAAATAAAAACTCTTCTGAATTAGATATTTGGGTAAAAAAATATTAAATTTAAATATTAGAGAATTGAAAAGTTTTGTGAATGGATTAAAGTTATTAAAAGAATTATGTATGGTAGAGGTAATTTTGAAACTTTGCGAAATAAGGTACTAAAATTTGAAAAATACAAATAATCAACCAAGTTTGGAAAGAACCAAATAGTAAGTATAAAACACACAAGCCCTATAAGTAGAATAATCTTCTATTTGTAGGGTTTTTATCATATAAATTATCTATTTCTAAAAATTAAACCCCAAAAGCAACAACGGTACAATATATGACGATTCAAGTTATACCTCTTTTATATTGCAAAATCATAAGAAATTAAATTAATACCTGTAATTATGAAAAATATATTACAGTTGACTAAAAATAATAAATTCAAAAGTTACAAATTAGTTACATATTTTATAATTAATATTAATATATATACCTATAAGCAAATTTAAAGTTAGTTTGCAAAATAAAGGGGGACTGTTATGAAAGAAGGTAAAGTAATAATAGCCAGTATAATAGGAGTATGTATAATGTCGATTTTATTAGGTGGATATTGGACCTTAAAAAAAGAGCAACTAAACATAGTAGTTAAAGGGCAAGAACAAAATATTTCGACTTTCAAAACAACTGTGAAAGAATTATTAGATGAAGCAAACATAACATATGATAAAGATGATAAAATAACACCTAGTTTAGATACTAAACTAGTTGATTATATGGATATAAAAGTTACAGAAGTAAAAAAATTAACACAAAAAGAATATGAAAATATTCCTTTTGAAGTTAAGTTAGTAGAAGATAAAAATTTAGAAAAAGGAAAGACGAAAATAGAAAAAGAAGGTAAAGAGGGGAAAAAGGAAGCAGTTTATGAACTTACATATAATGATGGAAAGTTGGTAGATAAAAAATTAGTTAAAGAAGTTATATCACAAGAGCCAACAGATAAGGTTGTAAAAAAAGGTATAAAAGAAGAAATAATAGTTGCATCAAGAGGTGCTAATTCAAGACATATGAAAGTAGTAGCAACAGCATATGCAGGAGATGGTATAACATCCACAGGAACAAGACCTAAGTGGGGAACTATTGCAGTTGATCCGAGGGTTATACCATATGGTTCAAAAGTATATATACCTCAATTTGGAATGACTTTTACAGCTGAAGACTGTGGTGGTGCAATAAAAGGAAACAAAATAGATATTTTTATGGGAAGTAAAAGCCAAGCGTATAGTTGGGGAAGAAGAACTATAGATATATATCTAACAAAATAAATTTAATATTTAGGGTGTAATTCTCATTCCTCATTAAGGTTGGAGAATTACGCCCTATTGTAGTTTATAAATTAAAAAAATTATAAACTTGATGTATAAATAAATTCAATACAAGCAAAGCAAACTATTGATATTATCGATTTGTAGAAAGTTGAGTAATAATGTAAAATATGAACTGTTATTAAGTATAATTAGAAAAAGTTAAAGGGGAAATATTTATGAATTATACAATAAGAAAAGATCAAATGACTCCAAAAGAAAGAATGAAAGCTTTTGGAGCTGGAAAAGAAATAGATAGAATACCATGTTGCCCTTTTCTAGGAGAAAGCGTTTCTCCTGTTTTTGGACATACAATATATGAATATAATCATTCAGTAGATGTATTAGTAGATGTAGCAATCGGAAGTTTTGAAAAGTTTTGTCCGGATAGCATAGGTTTTGGACCAGGACTTCAAGGCATACCTGAAGCTATGGGAAGCGAAGTTATATTTCCGACAAACAACACACCATATATAAGCAAGCCTGCTATAAACGATTACAGTGAAATTGGTAAATTAAACCCTATAGACCCTTATAAGGATGGAAGAATACATTACTTTTTAGAAGCACTTAAAATAACTAATGAAAAATTAAATCATGTAGTAGGTGTAGGAACTTCTGTAGGGGGACCTTTCACTACAGCGTCTTTTTTAAGAGGAACTGATAAATTTTTAAGAGATTTAAGTAAAAATAAAGAGATGGCACATCAACTTTTAGAAATATCAACACAAAGTGTTATAAATTATATAGATGCAGCATGTGATATAGGATTAGCTCCAAGTTTAGCAGAACCAAATGCATCTTGTACTATGATTAGTGAAAAAAACTTTGTAGAATTTGCAAAACCATATCTAAAAAGATGTATGGATAGAATCATAGAAAGAACAGGTGGAGGAACAACACTTCATATTTGTGGAAAAACAAAAAAAGTTTGGGGTCATATGGTTGACATTGGAATATCTAACTTAAGTTTAGATAATATAGAAGATATTGGAGAGCTAAAAGATGCGTATGGCGACAAAGTATGTTTAATAGGAAATGTAGACCCTGTTGAAACAATAATGAGGGGGACTAGAGAAGATATATATAATGAAGCTAGAGAATGTATACGTAAAGCACATGATAGTAAAAAGGGATTTGTATTAAGTACAGGTTGTGATGTTCCTATAGGAACAGATCCAGAGAAAATAATAGCACTTATGGATGCTGCAAGAATATTTGGAGCGTACCCAATTAACATAGATGAGTTGTAGGAGGTAAAGATTATGTCAAATTCAAAAGAAGCTTTATTAAATAGATTAGCACAATGTGTTGTAGAAATGGAAGACGAGATAGTTGTAGATATAGCAAAAGAATATATAGAAAATGATTTTGATGCTTATGAAGGTATAGCTAAAGGATTAGCTTGTGGAATGGAAGAAGCAGGTAAGTTATACGAAGAAGAAGAGTACTATATACCTGAACTTCTACTATGCTCAGATGCTATGTATGAAGGAATAGATATATTAAAGCCGCATTTAAAAAAAGATGACACTAAAGAAAGTTATAAGGCAGTAGTAGGTGTTGTTGAAGGAGATACACACGATATTGGTAAAAATTTATTTAAAATAATGTTAGAAACTTCAGGGTTTGAAGTTTATGACCTAGGAAGAGATGTAGCGCCAGTTGATTTTATAAATAAAGCTAAAGAAGTAAATGCAGATGTAGTAGGTTTATCAACTCTTATGACAACTACTATGGACAATATGGAAGTAGTTATAGATTTACTAAAAAAAGAAAATATGCGTGAAAATGTAGTTGTAATGGTAGGTGGAGGGCCTATATCACAAAGTTTTGCAGATAAAATTGGTGCAGATGGATATGCTTATGAAGCTTCAAAATCAGTAAAACTTGCAAAGGAATTAGTTATTAAAAAAAGAGCTAAGCATAAAGAGGTGGTATAGGTGAATCCAAAGGAAAGATTATATAAGGTTTTAAAAGGGGAAAAAGTAGATAGACCTCCTTGCATTTGCCCTGGTGGAATGATGAATATGATAGTTGAAGATGTTATGGATATAGAAGATGTCAAATGGCCAAAAGCTCATATTGACTCTAAAATGATGGCGGATTTAACACAAGGTATGTATAAAAACAATGGATTTGAAAATTTTGGAGTTCCATTTTGTATGACTGTAGAAGCAGAAGGAATGGGTGCAGATGTATATATGGGAACTAAAAATACTGAACCTAGAGTAACTCAGTATCCAATAGAGTCTGTTGCTGATTGGAAAAATTTAAATAAAATAGATGTTAACAAAGGTAGAGCAAAAGTAGTTATAGATGCTATAAAAATTTTAAAGGAAAGAAATGAAGAAGTTCCAATAATAGCAAATTTAACAGGACCTATAAGTTTAGCATCATCGCTTTTAGAACCTATGATATATTACAAAGAAATTAGAAGAAAAAACCAACAAGCTCATGAATTTATGGAATTTGTTACAGAGAACCTTATAGAATTTGGGAAAGCTCAGCTACAAGCAGGAGCAGATGTTCTTACTATATCAGATCCTAGTGGTACAGGAGAAATATTAGGCGCTAAAACTTTTAATGAATTTGCAATTCCATATTTAAATAAGATAATAGATACATTAAAAAGTTATGCTCCTGGAGGAACTATTATACATATATGTGGAAGATTAAAGAGCATATATAAAGAATTAAATACTTTACATAGTGATGCTATTAGTTTCGATTCTATAACAAGTGCTAAACAGGTTATTGAAAACGTACCTAATAAAGTTATTATGGGAAATATTAGCACATTTGCACTTGAAAATAGCGATAAAGAAAGTTTAGAAGTTATGTGTAATTCCTGTTTAAATAGTGGTGTGGATATATTATCTCCTGCTTGTGGAATAGGGGTAAGAACTAAACTTGAAAATATTAATGTTTTAGTAGAGTGTGCTAAGAATCATAAGAGATAAAGAGGTATCATATGAGTAATTTATATGTTAATGATAAAAGTTATGAATTTGAAAAAGGTAAAAACCTTTTAGAAATAATTCAAATGAATCACCTAGGGATGGAAAGTCCATGTGGGGGAAAAGGGATTTGTGGTAAATGTAAGATTAAAATATTAAATGGTGATATAAATAATCCAACAAATGAAGAATTAAAGTTTTTAACAAATGAAGAAATAGACAATAATATAAGACTTAGTTGTTTGGTTTATCCAAAGGGAGATATAAGTATAGATTTTTTAGATAATGACAAAAAAAATCATAAAATCTTAACGGATGGATATATGCCGGAATTTAACAAATCGCCATTTCTTTCAAAAAAGGTTTATAAGATAAATAAACCTACTTTAGAAAAAAATTTATCTTATGAAGATATTTTGATAAATACTATAGAAGGTAAATTAAAAGATAAATACACAATATTAAAATATCTACCAGATATATTTGAAAAAGATGAGTTTACAGCAGTTTACTTAGACAGTGAATTAATAGGAATAGAAAATGATGATACTAGCGATAAATTGTATTCTTTAGCGATAGACATAGGAACTACAACAGTAGTTGCATCATTAATAGATATAAATAGTGGATATGAAGTAAGTTGTGAAAGTGAAATAAATCCTCAAAAAGAATATGGTTTAGATGTATTATCTCGTATTAATTTTGCAAAAACAAAGCAAAATGGATTAGATATATTACATAAAATTATTATAAATTGTATTAATAAATTAATTGAGAATTTATGTCAAAAAAATAATATTAATAAAGAAAACATATATGAAGTTGCAGTAGCTGCAAATACAACAATGATGCATATATTATTAGGGATTAGTCCAAGCTCAATAGGAAAATCACCGTATTCTCCAGTATTTGTAAGTAGTAAAAACATAAGTTCTTCATCTTTAGGAATTGATATATCAACATTTGGTAGAGTTTACTTATTACCAGGGGTATCAAGCTATATTGGAGCTGATATTGTAGCTGGAGTTTGTGTATGTGACTTACATAAAGCTGATAAGAATATATTATTTATTGATATAGGAACTAATGGAGAAATTGTCTTATCTAAAAAAGGAGAGTTAACTTCATGTTCTTGCGCAGCAGGACCAGCCTTAGAGGGTATGAATATAAGCTGTGGAATGAGAGCAGGAGAAGGAGCAATAGAAAATATAAAAATAGGAGACACTATACAAACTAAAGCTATAGAGGATAAAGATCCGATTGGAATTTGTGGAAGTGGAATTGTAGATGCTATAAGTGAATTAGCTAGATTAAAACTTATAGGAAAGACAGGAAGAATAAATAAAAAAAGTTCAGTTGAATGCGATGAAAATTTAAAACACTTAAGTGAATGCATAGTAGACGAAGATAAAAAAAGAAAGTTTGTACTAATCAAAGAACCTAAAGAAATATCTATAACTCAAGAAGATATACGTCAAGTACAATTGGCAAAAGGAGCTATATTGTCTGGATTTTATACATTAGTTAATGAAATGAATATAGAAATTAATGACTTAGATGAAGTTATTATTGCAGGACAATTTGGAAAACATCTTAGCGTAGAGAGTTTAGTTGGAGTTGGAATTATTCCAAAAGAACTTAAAGAAAAGGTAAGGTATATAGGAAATTCTTCAAAAACAGGAGCTGTTATGACACTACTTTCTAAAGATATTAGAAATAGTATGGAGAATATAGCAAAAGATATAAATTATTTTGAACTATCTACAAAAGAAGGTTATGAAAGACTATTTACAGATTGTTTGAAATTTTAAGAGGGTGAAGACATGATAAAGGTAGATATAATTTCAGGTTTCTTGGGATCTGGAAAAACAACATTAATAAAAAAGCTTCTACATTCATTTAACAATGAAAAAGTAGTTATAATAGAAAATGAATTTGGAAAAATAGGAATTGATGGAGAGATTATAAAAAAAGATGGATTTGAAGTAATAGAACTTCAAAATGGATGTATTTGTTGTAGCATAAAATTAAACTTTAAAGACACTATTTTAGAAATAATTAAAGAATTAAATCCAGATCGTATAATTATAGAACCAACAGGTATAGGACTATTAAGTGAGATAATAGCAATGCTAAATGATTGTAAGATAAAAGAAAGTTGTGTCATAAACTCTTTAATTACTGTGGTTGATGGTATTAATTATTTTGATTATATAGATAGCTTTGGAGATTTTTTTGAAGACCAAATACTAAATGCATCTATGCTTATAATAAGTAAAAGTCAATTTATAGATGATAATATATTAAACGATATATTAAATTCTTTAAAAAATATAAATAAAAGAGCATATATAGTATCAGAAAACTGGGAAGATTTATCTTCTAAAGATATAATAAATTTATTAAATGGAAATGTACTTTCTGATTTAAATTATTTACATAAAAAAGAAATAAATGAAACTATGAAAGGTATAACCTCTATATCTATTGAGCCATCAGATACGTATAATATAGATGAACTAGAATCTATATTTGAAAATTTAAAGAGTGAAAGATTTGGTAAAGTAATAAGAGGTAAAGGATTTTTAGATAGTAATAATAAACTTTTAGAATTTAATTATATAAACGGACATTATACTATAAATGAAAGTAAAATAAAAACCAATCCTAAAATATGTATTATAGGAAAAAATCTAAAAAAAGATAATATAATTAATATTTTTAGATAGAGGTATATATTATGAAAAATACTTTTAAATGTAACCAAAATGATAATGAAGCTATACCTATAGAAATTATATATAATACGAATTTAAAATTTCCAGATTTACATACCAACTGTAAAGATATTGCATATATATCTAAAAAATTGAAG
>NZ_DATIRC010000255.1:0-2845 GCF_035470145.1 Romboutsia sp. | reverse complement strand
AAGATTAATTTCATTTTTCAATATTTTAAATGATAATAAATTTATAACTTTTAATCATAGGGAGAAGTAAATTAATGGATACTATAATATATATACTACTATTTGCACTTGCAACTGTCATAATATATATCTGGGGATTACTTAAAGAACAACGAAAATCAAAGGACTTATTTGATATCCTTTATAAAAAAGGTGAGAAAGCTATTATTAAAGCTTTTAAAGATAAAGGATGCTTATCTAAAAAAGATATAGAAAACGAATTAGTTAATTTAAAATCTTCTTTATTTTATACTAAAGACAAGCTTGTTATAACTGATTCTTCTCATTTTGCAAAAATTCTTATTGGTAAAATGTTAAATAATGGTACTATCTTTAAAACTAGTAATGGTTATTCTTTAAAATCTGAAACTTTAAATAATGTAAAATGAATTTATTTTATATTATAAAATACCATAAAAGGAGTTATGGTGTATCTAGAATGCATAACTCCTTTTTTATATTAAGCATAGCACTTACAATTATTTTACTTTTCTTTTAAAGATTTTAGTACATTACACATTGTATCTAGCTCTTCTTTTGATAATTCATCAAATTTTTCTAGCCTATTTATTATATCCCCTATTAATTTATTTCTATATTCTTCTTTACTAAATTGTATTGCTTGTATCTTTTCTGGTATTTTTGTATTTTCATCTTTATATTTTTTTTCTTCTTGTTTTACAAAATACGTAGATAAAGTTGATGTTAACGAACCTATAAATCCAATACCCATTATCATTAAAATCGATGCAACAATTCTTCCTAGAGATGATGCTGGTGATATGTCTCCATATCCGACAGTTGTCACGGTTACAATACTCCACCAAAGTGCATCTCCCATGCTTATATTCTCTACGTAAGACATTATTACAGAACCTACAAATATTATAATCATAGCTATACCTATAGTGTGATCAAAGTTGTTTGTTTTCATGAATTCGGAAAGGTTTTTATTGGTTCTTTTTATAATAGCTAATACTCTTACAACCTGACTTAGTTCTGACAATCTTGCTAATCTGCCTATTTTTAATATATTTAACGTTTTAAACACTCTAAAAATTGAATACAGAGGTATAATGGATATTAAATCTATTAAATTTCTTTTTATAAACCTTCTTTTATTTCTACTTTTATACAGTCTAACCACATAATCTATTACAAATATTATCCATATTACAAAATCAATAGCCCCTAATAACCTTTGAGTTTCATAACTTAAATTCATTGTTAATTGTAAAACCAAAACCAAGGCAATTACTACTGAAAATAATGCCATACTCATGTGATAAGCAATATATTTTTTTCTCATTTATTTAATAAAATATATTTTCTCCATTTTTATAATGCCAACTCCCCTTGCAACCTTCATTATATGCTCCTAATTTAAAATGAAGCATTGAAATCCTTAAATATATTCCATGTATCCAATGCTTTCTCAAATCCATATATTCATATCCTTTCTATATACGATTTTATCTATATTTAGTTTGTATATTTTCCTTAATTATATTTACATCTTTTGATATTTTTTCCTCATTTTCATTACTTTTTTTAAGAATTTTATCTGCACTTAAATTTATTCCTATAGCTCCTATTGGTGCTGTAATAAGAACACTAAGTATAGCTATTGCTTGCATTATTGCTCCCCCACTAACTCCCATTTGTAATGGTATGGATGCTTTTGCTGATTGTACTGTTGCCTTTGGTAAATACGCTATTACACAAAATAGTTTTTCTTTTTTAGTAAGATTTGTTCCATGCAGCGCAATTATAACTCCTATTGAACGTATTGTTAGTGATATAGTAAGTATTGCTATACCAATTAAAAAATACTGACCTACTAATGATGGATTTATAGCCATTCCTACGAAAGTGAATAAATACAACTTTCCTGTTTTCCAAATATGATTCATCTTTTCTAATATTATCTTTGAGCTATCTTGTATATAATTTCTAATAAAGAATCCATATACCATTACAGCTAATAATGAGTTAAATATCTCTATGTGTAAATTCTTTTCTATGAATCTCATACCCATACAAATTGTAAAAACTAATACAACCTTACCATAATCATTACTTATTTTTTCTATAGCCTTTTTACTTATCTTAAATATTGCAAATCCAATTACTATACTTAAAGTAATTGTTATAGGTATTAATAACATTTGCATTAATACTGAAGTGTTTTTACCTACTTCACTTTGCATATATATTCCTAAAAATGTTGTAAAAAAAGTTATTGCTATAGTATCATCACAACTCGCTCCTACTAATAACATTTGTGGTATTGCTTTGTCTTGACCTAATTTTCGGTTTATTAACGATACCATCGATGGTATTAGGACAGCCGGACTAACTGCGGCTATTATAAATCCAAGTATCGCACCTTGAACAAATGTAAAATCTAAAAATGTCATACATAAAAAGGCCACAGCAAACCCTTCTAGCGTTGCTGGTATTACACTTAATAAAACTGCTGGCTTACCTATTTGTTTTATTTGAGATAAACTTATTCCAAGCCCGCCTATAAATAAAACCGCTACAAGTGCTATATCTTTTATAAACGGAGCTATTTTTAAAGTACTTTGTGGTACTAAATTAAATATTGCCGGCCCTATTAACATCCCTAATATCATCATTCCTATTAAAGACGGTAACTTTATTTTTTCTACTAATTTACCGCTGTAGTTTGCTAAAACTCCTATTATTACTAAACTTATTAATACTGTTGTCATATCTCTCCTCCTATAATTTAAAGTTATAATAAAAACTTTTATTCCTCATAAAACAATAACCTTTAAAC
>NZ_DATIRC010000254.1:0-7443 GCF_035470145.1 Romboutsia sp. | reverse complement strand
TTATAGCTTTTATACATCCTTTAAGTTTTATAAACTTATCATAAATTTCTTTATCTAAAAAGATCTTAGTACTATCACTAATTAATATAGTTACATTTTTATACTTATATCCACTTTTTATCAAATTTTCTATAAAGCTATTTGTAAGAGTTCCGTTGATAACTATATACTTAGTATTATCATTAATAGCATCATAGACTTCTTTGTGTGCATTTAAAGTTGTACTTATATTAAGACTCTTATACGTATAATCCTTATTAACTAAACTAACCTTATGTTCTTTAATATCTTCATAAATTTTTGAAAATTCATCATCATATACCTTATCAGTATTTAACATATTAGCTTCATAAACAATTTGTTCTACTGCTTTTTTTATATTTTTATTTAAAATAGCTCCACTGCAAAAGATTGTTGCTTCTGTAATAGATGGTGATCCTAAAGTTTTTCTAGATAATGCGCCATCTACTATGCTTAATTTAGCTCCAGACTGCTTTAGTCTTTCACATATATATTTAATTTGATTATTTATAGATGGTCCTGCTAGTTCTACATATCCATCACTTAAAGCTCTAAATATAATTACACTACCTAAAGGTGTATTTATATTTGTAACTTCTAGTATTTCTTTAGTGATATCACTATTTAACACACAACTTTTAGCTGTGGCTATTATACTTCCTTTATTTACATAAATTCTAGGTTTTTTAGTTTTAGTAACAATATCTTGGCTTTCTCCATCAACTCCTATTGATGTAAGGCCAAGGGTTGTATTACATTTGGATATTTCTTTTATTATGTAATTTAGTGTTGTTGTTTTTCCAACATTTTTGTAATTCCCTATAATAGATAAACTTTTATATCTTAATACTTTTTTTAGTATATCCATAACATTAATCCTTATTAATCCTTTTTATATTAAGGAAGTTATACTTATCTGTTGCAGATAAGTATAACTTATAAATTTTTAATAATAAAAACTTACATTATCTTTTATCTAACTATTTATTAATTCTCTTTTCTTTCTATCTAATTCAGTTGGTTCAAGTACCATTCTTTCATTATTTAAAAGTCCTGCTACACCTACTTTATGAACAGTTTTTTCTCCACTACAAACTTCACAATCACATTGTTGTTCGTAGCTAGCAGGCTCTGTATAAGTTGTTATAACCCCTTCAAAGTTTCTAAGTATTACTTTGTCATGACTTTGAGATATAACATAATTTGGCATAACTGGAGTTTTACCACCACCACCTGGTGCATCTACAACAAATGTTGGAACACAATATCCTGAAGTATGTCCTCTAAGCCCTTCTATTATTTCTATACCTTTAGATACTGGAGTTCTGAAGTGCTCTATTCCATTAGATAAGTCACATTGGTATATATAATATGGTCTAACTCTTATTTTTACTAAATCATTAACTAATTTTTTCATAACATGCATGCAGTCATTTACCCCTCTTAGTAAAACGCTTTGATTTCCTAAAGGTATACCTGCATTTGCCATTTTCTCACATGCTGCTTTTGATTCTTCTGTTATTTCATTTGGATGATTAAAGTGAGTATTTAACCAAATTGGATGGTACTTTTTAAGTATATTAACTAAATCATCAGTTATTCTTTGTGGCATAACTACAGGAACTCTACTTCCTATTCTTATTATTTGAACATGAGGTATTTCTCTTAATTTACTTATAATGTATTCTAATTTTTCATCACTCATTAAAAGAGCATCTCCACCTGATAATAATACATCTCTTATTACTGGCGTGTTTCTTATATATTCTATTGCATTATCTATTTGATTTAATGGTTGTGCATCGTCTTTTTGACCTGCAAATCTTCTTCTAGTACAGTGTCTACAATACATTGCACATTGATCTGTTATTAAAAGTAATGCTCTATCTGGATATCTATGAGTAAGTCCTGGTACTGGAGAATCTCCATCTTCATGAAGCGGATCATCTAGATCTGCACTTGATCTTGATAACTCTTTTGCTGTTGGAATTGCTTGTTTTCTTACAGGATCATTAGGATTTTCTGGATCCATTAATGATAAATAGTATGGAGTTATACTCATTCTTAAGTTTTCTAAGCACTTTTTAATTCCTTCTTCTTCACTTTCTGTAAGAGGTATATATTTTTTTAAATCCTCAACAGTTGTTATTCTATTTTTAACTTGCCATTTCCAATCATTCCATAATTCTTGACTAACATCCGTAAATATTTTTCTATTCATATTTTTTATCCCCCTATTATACATATAAGTTTTTAAATATATTTCTTAAATTTTCACTTTCTTTTAAAGCATTTATTGTAACCTCAGCATGACCTTTAGTATATCCATTACCTATTATCATGTTTACATCCTTACCTACCCCTTCAGCTCCAAGCGCTGCTTTTGTAAATGCAGTTGCCATTGAGAAGAAGTATACTACTCCGTCATCTTTAACAGGAAGTATTGAACTCATTTCTGTGTTAGGAACATTTACACAGTTTATACATAAGTCTATTTCTTCATTATCATTTGCCTTTAATACTTTTTGAAGTACTTCATTAGGATTTTGTGCATCTCCTACTATAGCTACATCAACAAGTCTGTTTTCTATTAAAAACTGTGCTTGTTTATCACTTCTAACTAATCCCATAACTTTACCTTTTTTACCTGCTTTTTTCTTAGCTTCATAACAGCATAACATTCCAGATTTACCAGCAGCACCTAATATAAGTACACTATCATTTTCTTTAACTAGTTTTTGAGTTTGAGCAGGAGCACCAGCAACATCAAGTGCAGCTAAAGCTAAGTTTTCTTCCATATCCTTTGGTAATTTTGCGTATATTCCACTTTCAAATAATATAGCTTTTCCTTTTATTTCAACTCTATCTATATCTGGTTTTATATCTATTATTTCATCTATTTTTAAAGGAGTTAATGATAACGAAACTAATGTAGCTATTTTATCTCCAACAACTAAATCTGTTTTATCTACTAATTCAGATCCTATTTCTTCAATAGTTCCTATTAACATTCCACCAGAACCTGTAACAGGATTTTGCATTTTACCTTTTTCCTCAACTATTTCTATTATTCTAGATTTTATTTTTTCTACATCATGGTTACATTCTTCTTCTATTTGAGTAAAACTAGCAGAATCTATATTTAAAGCACTAACATCTATTAATATTTCATTTTCATAAATGTTCATATCATTATTAACCTTAATTGCTGGTTGTGGTAATACATTTTCATTTATAACTCTGTGTGTTCCGTATTTACATCCTTTCATAAAAAAATCCCCCTTGTTTATATAAAATATTATTTTAATTTTTAATTATTTTAATATGTTAACCATTAATCAGTTAACATAATTTTATTATGTGGACTAATTAATTTTTATACTTCTATGTATTTTAAATTTTCAGATATTATAAGCTCTGCATCTGTCATTTCTTTTAACTCTTCAATACTTACATCTTTACTTATTTCTTTTACAACTAAACCTTCTTTTGTTACTTCCATAACAGCAAGTTCAGTTATTATCATATCAACTACACCTTTAGCAGTTAATGGAAGAGCACAATTTTTAAGTATTTTAGATTTACCTTTTACAGTATGAAGCATTGCAACTATAACTTTTTTAGCTCCAACGACTAAATCCATAGCTCCACCCATTCCAGGAACCATTTTTCCTGGTACTATCCAGTTTGCTAAATTACCATGTTGATCTACTTCAAGTGCTCCAAGTACAGTTACATCTACATGACCTCCTCTTATAAGACCAAAGGACACTGATGTATCAAAGAAAACACCTTCATCATTTATAGTTACAAATTGACCACCTGCATTAGTTACATCTACATTTATTTCATCTTCAGATGCAAGTTTTCCCATGCCAACCATTCCATTTTCTGATTGGAAAGTTACTTTTACATCTTTATCTATGTAATTTGCAGTTAAAGTTGGAAGACCGATTCCTAAGTTTACCAACTGATTATTTTTAAATTCTTTAGCTACTCTTTTAGCTATAATTTCTTTTGGTGAAATAGTCATTTATTTTCCCTCCCTAACTATGTAATCTACTACTACGCCAGGAGTCATTATCATATCTTGGTTTAAGCTTCCAGTATCTACTAAAGTTTGTGCTTCTACTATTACTAAATCACTTGCCATGGCCATCATTGGATTAAAATTTTTAGTAGTTCCTTTATAAATTGTATTTCCAAAATCATCTACTACACTACCTTTTATAAGTGCTATATCTGCTCTTAGCGGTAGTTCTAATAAATATTCTTCTCCGTTTACAGTTATTTTTTCTTTGTTTTCTTCAACTAAAGTTCCAACACCTGTAGGAGTTAATATTCCACCTAATCCAAATCCACCTGCTCTTACTCTCTCTATTAGTGTTCCTTGTGGAGATAATTCAACTTCTAGTTTTCCTTCATTCATTAATCTTCCTGTTTCTGGATTTGTTCCTATATGAGATGCTATGACCTTTTTGACTTGATTGTTTACTATAAGTCTTCCTATACCTTTATCTACAAATGAAGTGTCATTTCCTATTATTGTTAGATTTTTAACTTTAGATTCTACAAGTGCATCTATAAGATGTTCTCCTGTACCACATGCTAAAAATCCACCTATCATAATAGTCATATCATCTTTAAAAAGATTTTTTATTTTATCTAAAGAAACAACTTTATTCATTTATCTTCCCCCTAGGCCTAATATGCTACGAGCTTCAATTGGTGAAGCTATTTCTCTTTGAAGTTCATTAGCTATTCTTACTACTTTTTCAACTAACTCTCCATTTGATTTTGCTGGTACTCCCTTTTTCATATATACATTATCTTCAAATCCAACTCTTACATGACCACCTAATAATATACTTAAAGCTACCATTTCAAATTGAGCTTTACCTATACCACTTACTGTAAAAGTAGCATCCCCTGGTATACTTTCTTTCATAAATATTAAATCCCTATAAGTAGCACTTATACCACCATTAACTCCCATTACAAAGTTAAAGTGCATATTATCTTTTATAAATCCTTTTTTATTTAATCTTAAAGCCATATCTACCATGCCTTTATCAAATACTTCTATCTCTGGCTTAACATTTTGTTCTATCATTTTCTTACCAAACTCTTTTATGGTGTTTTCAGTATTTACAAATATATCATCTCCACCAAAGTTACAAGTTCCACAATCTAAAGTTGCCATTTCAGGACTTAAATTTACTGGCTGTATTCTTTCATCATTGCTCATTCCTACAGCTCCACCAGTTGAAGGTTGAACTATAACATCTGGACAAGCTATTTTTATAGCCTCCATACATTCTTTAAATCTATTTATATCTTGAGTAGGAGTACCATCATCACTTCTTACATGAAGATGTATTATTGATGCTCCTGCATCATATGCTGATTTTGCTTCTCTTACTATTTCTTCTACTGTATATGGTACATTAGGATTATGTTCTTTAGTTACCTCTGCACCGCATATTGCAGCAGTTATTATTAGCTTATCCATATTAAACCCTCCATTTCATTCAACTCACATAAATTTGATCAACAGGCCTGCTTTCTAGGCCGTTGGCGATATGAAGTAATTCGCCGACACGTCGCTCAAGCGAAGCGAATTTTATAATCTTTGCTTATCCTTAGGTACTACACAAGTTCCGCTAGCTTTACATACTACTATTGGATCCAATAAAATTTCTGCTGCTGATTCATTTATATCTGTTCTTGGTACTATAACCTTTCTAGCTTCAAATACCATTTTTCTTGAAGTATTTCCAAATCCAACTATTTCACCAACTGCTTCTATATAATCACCTGCATAAACAGGAGCTAAAAATTCTATATCATCATAAGCTTTAAATAATCCTTCATCTCCATCATGTTTTATTAATAACTCAGTAGCAACATCCCCAAATAATTGAAGCATTTTAGCACCATCTACTAAATCCCCACCATAATGAGCATCATGACTTCCCATTCTAACTCTTATCATAGCTTTCATTTTAAATCCCCCTTATATATATTTTATTAAGCGAAGTAATTCGCCGACATGTCGCTTGAGCAAAGCGAATTTTTACTTATTTTTTAATTCTTCAATTAAGTTTCTAACAACCTTATTTACATCCCCAACTATTCCAACATCTGCTACTTCAAATATTGGAGCTTCTGCATTTTTATTTATAGCAACTATAAATTCAGATTCTTCCATTCCAGCTAAATGTTGTATAGCACCAGATATACCACAAGCAAGGTAAAGATCTGGTCTTACAGTTTTACCAGTTTGACCTACTTGTCTTGCCTTATCTACCCATCCAGCATCAACAACAGCACGAGATGAACTTACTTCAGCACCTAATAAATCTGCTAATTCATATAATGCATCCATATTTTCCTTAGAACCTATCCCACGTCCTGCTGATATTAGTATTTTTGCATCTTCTATATTAACTTTCTTTATATTTTCACTTATATATTTTAGTACTTCTACATTTTTATCACTTTCTTCAAACATTACCTTGAAGTCTTCTATTTCACCAGTTAAAGAAGTATTCTTTTCTAGTTTTTGCATAACCCCAGGTCTTACAGTACTCATTTGTGGCCTATGATCTGGACATACTATAGTAGCCATTATATTTCCACCAAATGCTGGTCTAGTCATAAGTAAACCTTTAGTTTCTTCATCTATTTCAAGACTAGTACAATCTGCTGTAAGTCCTGTGTGTACACTAGCACTAACTCTTGGTGCTAAATCTCTACCTATTGTAGTTGCACCAATTAACACTATTTGAGGGTCTTTTTTATTTATAACTTCACAAAGTGCTTTAGTATAAGTATTTGTTATATACATATCTAAATTTTCATCATCTACACAAATTACTTCATCTGCTCCACAATGTATAAGTTCATCACATAAAGGCTTGACATTATATCCTAATAAAACTGCACTTAATTTATCATCTAACTTGTTTGCTAATTCTTTTCCTTTTCCTAATAACTCCAAAGAAACATTTTGAATAACAGCATTTCTTTGTTCTATAAAAACCATTACACTCATTATTTTCCCCTCCTTATACTATTCGTTAGTTATTATAAACTTTTCTTTAAGAGCATTTACTATTATAGATGCTCCTTGTTTTTCATCTACCTCATGAAGCTTGCCAGCAGTTTTAACCCCTTTAGTAAAAGACTTTTTAACCTTTGTAGGAGAACCTTTAAGACCTATATCATCTAAACAAACTTCTATATCTTTTAAATTCCAAGTTTCTATCTTATCTTCTTCAAAGCAATCATATATTTCAGAAACTCTCATGTATCTAGGATTATTCATTTCTTTTAAAGTAGTTACAAGAAGTGGCATCTTTGCTTTTATAACTTGATAACCATCTTCAAAAGCTCTATTTACAATCACACAATCATCTT
>NZ_DATIRC010000253.1:0-2533 GCF_035470145.1 Romboutsia sp. | reverse complement strand
GTTGAATCTTGTCAATCCTTTTATCCAACTGCGTGATTGTTTCTTTCGATTGCTCGCTAATTACCTTAATAACATCCTCTAAATTCTGAATCTCAATTGATTTTGCTTCTGCCATAGCTTTTAATCTAAGGGGTTTAATAGTTAAAAATCTTAAAATACCACCACTTATAACACCACCACTTAGTGCTGCTACAATAATCTGTGTCCAATCCATAAATGTTACATATTACTACTTGTTGCTTGTTTATTTATCGCTGATTGAATTTCACTACTATTGTTTTTAGCAATATTCTCGGCTTTTGCAGCGGTGTCATTTATGTCTTGTTGCGTAGCTTGTTGTAGTTGATTCTCTTCATTTTCTTTAGTTATTCTTGCCCATTCATCGGGAGCAGCATCGGGAGATTTCTCTATAATACTCTTTCTTGATAACCATTTAGATTCCATTGCTAAATTAGTAATCTTAGTAGTATCACTTTCCATTGACCATGCTTTTAATGATGCACTAATTTTAAGTCCGTTATATTTATTCGTGCTTTCACTCTCCAATGATAATCCCTCTTGGAATAGATATACCATAGCATTTGTAAAGTCTTTCCAATCTGCAATACTTTGTGTAGCAAGTGCCAAATCATTTTTCATTGCTAAGAAAATTCCATTGCCACCACTTCCCGTAGATGAAATATCTTTAGGTGTTATGAAAGATACACTTGAAAATATAGATATTTTATTCTCTAAGAAATCAAGATAATCAAGCATCTTTTTAGGTTCGGGGAACTCTATAACTTTAGCATCTTGTTTTGTATCACCACTAAGATTAATTACTAATGTTGAGCTATCACGTTTAAAACTTGTTTCATCCATCTCACCCGTAAGAATTAATCCGAAAGTACCAAATCTCTTTAGAGCAACGGCATTAATATTTGCCATTAGTTCCCACATTTCAATTGTACTTTGAGCATATTCCCACGCAACCTTACCTCTTTTATATAGCAAAGGACAACGAGAAAAACCATGCAATTCCTTTTCAATTACCCATCCATTCCCGTTTTCTTCATCTAATGTTTCCGATAACCTATAATGATAAGTATCATCATAAGTGTCTATAACTTTTAAATTATCATCTGTCTTATAATATAATGAGCAAGAAATTTGTTCTCCATATTCATTATAATTAGGTATTACAATATAACCCTCATCATAACTATATACCTTAGTGTGGAGTTTATTTTTATTCTTATCATATCTAAATAGTAATCCCGCATCTGCAAGTTTCTTTTGCTTAGATATAACATCATATTTTACACCCTCCATATTTCTAAACTCCCATTCTTGCTTTATTTCTTGGAATAGTTTAGTGTAATCCTCTTTCTCATCTACATTACATAGGGTAAATTCCATAGGTTTATTGGCGAGATGAAGAACATGGGCAGCATGGATATTCTTTTGATAAGCAGCCGTAACAGTCATGTCATCTATATCAATAGTATTACCACCAACCTTAACTGCGATATGAGGTATAGACATATTATACCTTATCTTATGTAATGTAGGGTCATACTCTTGTAGGTATATATCTTGAGATACAGAGTTTAGGGTTAAGTTATCAAAGTCAACGCTTTCCTTAGATGCTATATTAACCTCTTTTTTATAGTCCGATTTATACGTTCCACCTCTTGTGAAAGGTTTCTTTTGGAGTAATCTTGAAGGTTCTTCCAAATACCAATTAATGTCTTTTGTTACAATCATGTTAAATTGAGCTTAATATATTTAATATTTTTTCTGAATTAGCTGTTATTTTTTTATTTCTCTTATTATTATTCTCTTCCATATCATATTCGTTATCTAAGTTTAAATATCCTATCATATCTTTAGCAGATAGCTTGGTATTTGATTTACCCGTTATTTTAGCAATTGCCTCATAACATACCGAATATGCAGTACCACATCGCATTATAACGTTATCTAATACATCGGGTGAAAACCCTTTTAATATGGAGTGTTGTTTCTCTTTCCCCATAAACCTTATCTTGCCACTCGGTGTTTTATCAAATATAAATGCCCTACTCTCAAATATCATGTGGTCTTTAATTGTAGTAGCACCCTCTTTCTTTCTTCTTTGGTGTGTGTATCTTTTATTTGCTAAATGTGGGGCAAATGTTACTAAACCATTTTTCATCATTGCAACGGCTAAATATGCTGCTTCATCTTTAAATCTATCGAATGACATCTTGCTCTTTCCCGTTGTACTTACCGCACCACTAAACGCATATCCCCCACTTCCATAGTTAGTATCAGTTCCTATACTTCCCGCTTTCTTGTTTAGATTAAATACGGATGTTATAGCTGCATCACCTTGAACGTCTACAATTAGATTGCTTTCATCACAATTATGCTTTTTCATAAATGACATAATCATTGATACAGCCTCACTAAACGTATTCTTTTCGCTATAAAAAATATCATCACAATGAAAACCTATCCAATGCATCATCACTAAATTATCTAATCCACCAAATGCTAAATCTACTGTTAT
>NZ_DATIRC010000252.1:0-1945 GCF_035470145.1 Romboutsia sp. | reverse complement strand
GCTACCACTTAAACCTTTTAATTTTGCATTATATCCACCTATTACACTTTTAGACAATCCGATAGAAGCCTTTGAAACTCTATCTTTTTCGTTTTCAATACCTATTGCAAGTCCTTCACCTGTGAATTTACCAATTTCCATGAACACCCTAGAAGGAGATTTTATTTTTAATTTCTTCTTAGTAGCTTCAACTGCACCATTAACAACATTACCTATAGCACCTGCAATATTAGCTCCTGCGTTTTTAATACCATTTATTAAGCCTTGTATCATGTCTTTACCTATACTAAATAGATTAATTCCTTTTATAACTCCCACTGCCCTAGTCATAAAGTTTTTAATCGTAGTAGGCACTTTCGAGATACTACTAGTAACAGAACTTAAAAGCTTAGACATCATGTTTTTAGCAATAGTCCACAAAGCTTGGAAACTATTAGCACCAAAAGCTTTTAAAGTACCAAAGCTAGACTTTGCCCCACTTAAAAGATTTTTAACAAATCCTAAACAAGCCTTTATGCCACCACTAAAGAAGCCTTTAACAGAAGACCACATACCTTTAAATATGCCTATTGCACCTTTGCCGAATCCTTTTATCATAGCGGGAATATTTAAAGCAAATTGAACTTGCATTAAATTCCATACAAATTCCAAAGCACTAAAAAATATTTGTTTTATACTTTCCCAACAACCACTAAAATTGCCTGTAAATAAGTTTTGGAAGAAGTTTATAACTCCATCTATAAAAGCTAAACCACTTTGAACAATGCTACCTATTGCAGTTATTGTGTTCATTACTATTGTAGATATAAAAGTAAATAAGAATGTTATTACAGGCATTAACCAAGATTTATGTTCATTCCAAAAGCCTGTCATTGATTTAATAATAGTACCTACTGTATCACCCATAGTTTTAAAAATATTTATTGCTAATTGTACAAAAGGCATTATCGCTGGTGCAAATTCTTGGATTGTTTTCATTAATCCTTTTTGTCCTAAGAATGTCGCCAACTCTCCTAATTTATCCCTTATGATAATAGCACCATCTTTTAACTTGTCGAATATTGGTTTAGCTAAAGTACCTGCTATCTGCCCCATACTATCTTTAATAGTAGATTTTATACCATTAAAGCTTTCTGACATCTTAGCCATTCCACCTTCGGACTTTTTAGCAATATTGTCTAATGCTTGATTATATATATCGAAACTTATTTTACCCTCACTAGCAAGCTTCTTAACTTCACTTTGTGGTACTTTCATAACTTCGGCTATATTCTTCATTATAGGCACTGATTTATCTTCAAGGATATTCAAATCTTCTGTATATGCTACACCTGCATTTCTAACCTGTGAATATTGTCTAACCATTTCTTCTAAGTCTGAATTCGTAACACTAAAAGCACCTGCAACATCACCAAATTTAGTCAATTGATTAAATAGGTTATTGCCTTCGAATCCTGCATTATGAAGATAACTAGCCATCTTGTCAATGCCCATTTTTTCAAAAGGTGTAGTTGATGCAAATTTTTCTATGTCTTTCAACATTTTATTTGCTTTCCCCTGCGTTCCCAAAAGCGTTTCCCACTTAATCCTAGAAGTTTCTAAAGTAGCATTATAATCAATCCCTGCTTTCGTAGCACTTACAAATCCACCTACAAGTTTTTTGCCTAAATCATACATCATAAATCCTGCTATTGTTTTCTTTATGCTTCCAAATACACCATTTAAGCCATTAGCACTATTTCGAGTTCTATTCATGCCTTGTTCAAAATTGTCGGTCCTAGCGTTAATATTTACAAATAGTTCACCTATTGTAGCCATTTTTTCACCTTCTTTCTGTTAGAAGATAAATAAAAAAGCACCTAGCTTTTAAACTAAGTGCCAACTTTTATTCCTTTATCTGTTACTTTATAATTTAAGTTATTTTTTTTACACATTTCAATAATTT
>NZ_DATIRC010000251.1:0-4394 GCF_035470145.1 Romboutsia sp. | reverse complement strand
CAGGATTCATAGAGGATTTTAATTGTACGGGACAAGAACTTTGGAATAAAGTTTTTCAATTATTTAGATATAGCTTTTGATAGACACATAAATTCTGCTTTATTCTTAATTAGTATAGATAACATGACTGATATCAATTTTAACTATGGCAGTGAAATTGGAAGTGAAACTATAAAAAATCTTTCCTATATTTTAAGGAATGAGAAGGAAGAAACCCATCAGATATTTAAATTACAGGGGGCATTATTTGCTTATTGCATTTTAGATACAAATAAAGATGAAGCAATAAAAAGAGCAGAAAATATACGAAAAATAGTGGAAGATTCTGAAGCTTTTATAGAAAATATTACTGTATCAATTGGGCTTCTTCTTTTTGATGAAATAAAATATATAGTACAAACACCTGAGGATTTTTCTAGTTCTATTTATAATATTGCTCTTAATCGATTAAGAATAGCGATAAGTAAAGGGATGAATATAGTATGCAGTGAATCATCTACAGATAATTATAATGAAAATATAAAAAAAGTTTTAATAGCAGATACAGATAATATGAATCTAGAGATTTTAAAGATTTCTTTGGAAAAGGAAGGATTTAAAGTGTTTTTAGCAATGGATGGGGTAGAAGTTTTGAATATAATGGAAAAGGAAAAAATAAATATAGTAATCTCTGAACTTATGCTTCCTAAATTGGATGGATTTTTAATAAAGGAAAAAATGTCTATGTATTCGGATAAAAGAAAAATTCCATTTATACTTATGTCCTACCAAAAAGATACACAAACAGTAAAGAGAGCAATAAGTTTAAGTATAGATCATTATTTTAAAAAACCATATATGCTCACAGAACTTATTGGGATAGTTAAAAATAAGATAAAAGGAGAGATATAGGATGGAGATAAATTTAAGCACAATATTCTATGCTATCTCTTTAATTATTATTTTAGATTTAATTTTAATATTTTTAATTTTCTTCAATAAGAAAAAACATAAAATAAAAAAAGAAAAAGTTGAAAAAATGGACGATTATGTTATTGGAAAAATGATAGAGAAAAGAGAATTTCATTTGAAAAAGGATATAAAATTATTTTTAGAGCGATTTGGAGCTCTAAAGCAGATTTTTTATTTTGATAAAGAAGCGGAAATAAAATTTACTGATCTCGTTGAAAAAAGTCATTTAGTAATATATTTTACTAAAAGATTACATTCATTAATAAAATATAAGAGAATAGAAGCTATGGTTTATTTAGGTATTATTGCAACAGAGGATTCAAGAAAGTCATTGGAGATGGCATTAAAAAAAGAAAAAGATTATTCTGCAAAGTTGTATATCATTAATTCTTTAGTAGATATTAGACATGTAGAATCTATTTCTAAGATTGTAGATATAATACCCAATACTCCAAGTTGGTACCGTGAAAAAGCACAGCTACTTTTGTATGAATATGGTAAAGATTTTTATGAATATATTGTTGAAATAAAAGATAGTAATAACCGTGATATTAAAGAATTTATAATAGGGTTTGCAGAGTTATATTTAGCGGTCGATTTGAAGGACTATTTAATAAAGACTATATCAAATCCAGAGGAAGAAACTTTCATAGTACATAAAGCTGTAAAGGTATTATCAAAAGTATATTTTACAGAATTAAATGATAAAAAGTATATATGTCACTCTGATGCTTATATACGTGGTATTGCAATAGAAGTTCTAGGAAACAATCAATCTAAGGAAAATTTAATAAAACTGATTTCGATGCTCGGAGATAAAGGGATAAAAAGACATGTTAGTTTAGCAATTTCTAATATTATTATGGAAAAACCACAGTATATAAATATATTGATTAGTGAATTTAATAAAGAAACAAATAGCGATGTTAAAAATGATTTAGCAGAAGTGATTTCCAATAGAATGGAATATTTAATATTAAAACTTTCTGGAAATAAAAAAGATGTGGTTAAAAATGTAATTAAAGAAATTATGCTAATGGGAAAGAATAGTGATATTATTGAATTTTTAAATAGAAATAAGGACATAGAAATTGAAAATGAAATTATTTCGATCTTAAAAAATGTAATAAAACAAAAACCAGAGATAAAAAATGAATTTTGTACTTACTTAAATGAAAGAGTGTTAAAGAAGTGCAATTTAACTAAGCATGTTTCTAATTTAGAAAAAAATGAAGAGAATAAAGATAAAAAAGTAGTAGTATTTTTATATTTTTTAATTTTTGCTGTTTTTTTAGTTTTTCCAATTATACATGCTATAAGACATAGGGATATACTTTTAATAATGCCTTTTATGGAACAACTAAAGATTTATGTGATAGATTTTAATTATTATCTTATATATTATTCTATAGTAGTAAATAGTATTTATATTATTCTTCTTGTTTTTTCCTTTATAGGAGTGAATAAACAGTCTAAATACTGGAATTTAAAGAAAGTAACTTTTTTATTTAAAAAGGGTATTATGCCTTCTATTTCAATAATAGCGCCTGCTTTTAATGAAGAAGCAACAATTATTGAGAGTGCAAATTCACTTTTAAATCTAAAATATCCTGATTATGAATTAATAGTTGTAAATGATGGATCAAAAGATAATACGATTCAAACATTGATTCAGTATTTTAACCTTGAAAAAGTAGATATTATGGTAGATGAAAAATTAAACACAATGCCGATAAAAGGTATATATAGAAATAAATCAATGCCAAAACTTACAGTAGTAGATAAAGTAAATGGGGGAAAAGCAGATTCACTGAATACAGGAATAAATATATCTTCAAATGATTATTTTTGCGGTATAGATGCAGATTCACTTTTAGAAACAGACGCACTGATTAAATTGACTTCTCAGATGATAGATGAAGAAGTAGAGTGTCCTGCAATGGGGGGAAATATATTTCCTATCAATGGTTGTTCGGTTAATAAAGGAATGATTACAAGCTTAAAAATTCCTAAGAAAAATATAGCAAGATTGCAGACTATTGAATATATAAGAGCTTTTATGGCAGGCAGAGTAGGTTGGGCATATTTAGATTGCCTTTTAATTATTTCGGGAGCATTTGGATTGTTTAAAAAGGATAGAATCATTGAGATAGGAGGATATCTCACTAGTAGTGGAAAATATAAAAAAGACACTGTAGGAGAGGACATGGAGCTGGTAGTTCGATTGAGTCGCCATATGATAGAAAAAAAGCAGAAATTTAAAATTAATTATGTTTTCAACGCTAACTGTTGGACGGAAGTGCCTGAAAGTTATAATATATTAAAAAGACAGAGAGATAGATGGCATAGAGGGCTTATTGATATATTGACTTTTCATAAAAAAATCATTAGAAACCCTAAATACGGAAAGGTTGGAATGATTGCTTTTCCTTACTTTTTTATATTCGAGATGATGGGACCGCTTGTAGAAATTCAAGGTTATTGCATGGTTTTTCTAGCTACTATGCTTGGGCTTTTAAATACAAAAATTGCATTGCTCCTTTTTATTTCTACTATTTTGATGGGAATTTTAATTTCACTATCTTCTCTTTTTATAGCAGAAAAAGAAAGAGATTATTTTACTATAAAAGAATTAGCAGTTTTGATATTATATTCATTTGTTGAAAACTTTGGGCCGAGGCAGTTAATTAGTTTATGGAGAGTCAGTGGATATATTAATTCTCTAAAAAAACCAAAAGGATGGGGAAAAATGGAAAGAAAGGGATTTTTAAAGGATTCTAATATTTCTCTAAAATGATAATGAAGACAGCTAGTTAGATCAATAACGAATTAAATTTGTAATTTAATAGTAAGTAAAAAAATTAAATATATACAAAGACAAAAAAGTGAATTTTCATAAAAATCCCAAAAAAAAGACATTTTTTGGAAATATTTACAAGGAATATAATAAATGATAAATTTATGTTAAAGAAACGGGGAAAAAGTTTTCTTTGAACTAAAATATATCATAAAGGGGAAGTTCAACAATGGAAAATTTAAAAGACTTAAAATTTGGAACACAAGCAATACATGGGGGACACCATAAGGATCCAGTATCAGGAGCATTAACAACACCTATATTCCAAACATCAACTTTCGTATTTGACAGTGCAGAACAAGGTGGTAGAAGATTTGCGTTAGAAGAAGGGGGATATATATATTCAAGATTAGGAAATCCTACTAACACTCAATTAGAGGAAAAAGTAGCTTTACTAGAAGGTGCTGAAGCTTGTATGTCTACAGCTTCAGGAATGGGAGCAATCAGTTCAGCATTATGGACTGCTTTAAAGGCAGGAGATCATATAGTTGCTAGTAAAACTTTATATGGATGTACTTTTGCATTATTAAATCATGGATTAAAAAGATTTGGAGTAGAAGTAAGTTTTGTTGATGCTTCAAACTTA
>NZ_DATIRC010000250.1:0-5871 GCF_035470145.1 Romboutsia sp. | reverse complement strand
CAAAACTTTTGAGGGGGAGCTAATAATGAAAAATTTAGAGACAATGAGTTTTGCTACTAAAGCAGTACATGGGGGACATCATAAGGATCCAGTATCAGGGGCATTAACAACACCTATATTCCAAACATCAACGTTTGTTTTTGATAGTGCAGAACAAGGTGGTAGAAGATTTGCTTTAGAAGAAAATGGATATATATATTCAAGATTAGGAAATCCTACTAATACTCAATTAGAGGAAAAAGTAGCTTTATTGGAAGGTGCTGAAGCTTGTATGTCTACAGCTTCAGGAATGGGGGCAATTAGTTCAGCATTATGGACTGCATTAAAAGCGGGGGATCATATAGTTGCTAGTAAAACTTTATATGGATGTACTTTTGCATTATTAAATCATGGATTAAAAAGATTTGGAGTAGAAGTAAGTTTTGTTGATGCTTCAAACTTAGAAGAAGTTAGAAATGCAATGAAGGAAAATACTAAGGTTGTTTATTTAGAAACTCCTGCAAATCCAGATTTAAAATTAGTAGATATAAAGGCTTTATGTGATATAGCTCATGAAAAAGAAGATTGTTTAGTATTTGTTGATAATACTTTCTGTACTCCATTTATACAAAAACCAATAGAATTCGGTGCTGATGTTGTAGTTCATTCTGCTACTAAGTACTTAAATGGACATGGGGATGTTATAGCAGGATTTGTTGTTGGTAAATTAGATTTTATAACTCAAGTAAGATTATTTGGAGTTAAAGATATGACTGGAGCAGTATTAAGTCCATTTGATTCATATTTAACATTAAGAGGAATGAAGACTTTACAAATAAGAATGGAAAGACATACGAAAAATGCTATGGAAGTTGCTAAATTCTTAGAAAGTCATGAAAATGTAGAAAAGGTTAATTATCCAGGTCTTGAAAGCTTCCCTCAATATGAATTAGCTCAAAGACAAATGGATATGCCTGGTGGTATGATAGCATTTGAAGTTAAGGGTGGTCTTGAAGCTGGTAAGAAGTTATTAAATTCATTAAATTTATGTACTCTTGCAGTTAGCTTAGGAGATTGTGAAACATTAATACAACATCCTGCATCAATGACTCATTCACCATATACTCCAGAAGAAAGAGCTGAAGCTGGAATAAGCGAAGGATTAATAAGAATATCTGTTGGTTTAGAAGATGCTCAAGATATAATAAATGATTTAAAACAAGGATTAGAGAATTTATAATAAATATAAAAAAGTCTTCAATTGAAGATTTATTAATGAAGACTTTTTTGAAGCACATATACGGAAATTATATTTATTCACAATTTAAAAATGAATATAATTTCCTATGTGCTATAAAAAAGAGGTTGAATCTAAGATTCAATCTCTTTTTTTTGTGACTTTTTCTTAATAACTGACCTCATCATAAAAAATACTGGAGGAGTTGAAAATAGTGGAGCGATTATTGGAGCTAATATCTTACTGATATTAAATACTTGAACAAACAATATTATAACTCCCATATTAAGAATGTACTCAAAAACATAAATCAAAATTGACAATGAAAACTTTTTAGCAGAGTAAGCATTTTCTTTAAATGTGAATTTTGAATTTAAAAAATAAGAAGCAGAAACACTAATTACACTAGTAATAGTATAAGCTATTAAATAATTAAGCTTTAAGCCAAGAAATAAAGTAATATAAATAAGTTGAGATATTAAAAAATTACTTAAGCCTATTATATTAAATTTTATAAACTCAACAATCTTGCCCTTATGTTTTTTTAGCTTTGAGAACATAGATTTGGTCTCCTTATGATGAAATAGCAATCTAAATTTATTATTTGAATAAATAAAAAATAATATTTATTAATAAGTTTATTTTTGACTTTTGTTTATTATGTAATACATACAGTTAGATGTAGCTAGGTAAACATAATGAACCTTTAAGGGTGATGTTTAAAAGAGTATTATTTAGTAAAAATATTAAAAATTATAAAAAAATTTTTTATAAATAAATAAATAAATATAGTATATTAAATTGAAAGACAAAGTGATATAAAATTCAAAATAAAACTTTAATTCAAAATTCATAAATCGACAAATAAAGAATTGTAAACGATAACAAAAAATGTTAAAACATGAATAAAAAAAATGAATAAAAAAAAATGAATATGTTTTATTTTATATAATTAATTAACTGAAAATTAAGAATCATAAAGCTCTATTTTACTGGATTTACACAAATGGACAGCTATTGACAACGATTTCAAAAAATATATAATAAAGTAAAGTAATTATATTATTTAAAATATTGGAGGTAAAATTTAATGTCTGATCAAAACAGAAATTTAACATGGCGAAATATAGCCCTAATGGGATTTGTCATGGTATGGGGATTTGGGAATGTAGTTAATAACTTTGCAAATCAAGGATTAACAGTAGTATTTTCATGGATATTCATGATAGCTTTATACTTTGTGCCATACGCTTTAATGGTAGGGGAATTAGGTTCAGCATTTAAGGATTCACAAGGTGGAGTGTCTACTTGGATAAAAGCAACAACTACACCAATGCTTGCATTCCTGGCAGGGTGGACATATTGGGTTGTACATGTTCCATATTTAGCACAAAAGCCACAATCTTTATTAATAGCACTTTCTTGGGCAATAAGTCCATCAGGAGAGCTTGCAACAGTAATAAAAGGATTAAATCCAATGATATTACAATCGGTGGTATTAGTAATATTTTTAGTATTTTTATATGTAGCAACAAAGGGAGTAAAAACATTAAAAGTTATAGGTGGTATAGCTGGTACATCAATGTTTGTTATGTCGTTATTATATATTGTTTTAGGACTAGCTGCACCTGCTATAACAGGTAAAGTAGCAACACCTAATATAACTGCAAGTTCATTTGTACCTAAGTTTGATTTTGCATATTTAACAACTTTATCAATGTTAGTATTTGCAGTTGGTGGAGCTGAAAAGATAGCACCTTATGTAAATGATACTAAAGACCCATCTAAGAACTTCTCTAAGGGGATGTTAGTATTAGCTGGAATGGTTGCAGTTTGTGCTCTTTTAGGTTCTATAGCTATGGGTATGATGTTCAATTCTAATGCTATACCAGAAGATTTAATGATGAATGGTCAATACTATGCATTCCAATTACTTGGAGAACATTATGGATTAGGTAGTATATTTGTTATAGTTTATGGTTTAGCAAATACTGCTGCTCAATTATCTGCATTAGTATTTTCAATAGATGCACCACTTAAAGTTTTATTAGGAGAAGCTGATGAAAGATTTATACCAAAGGCTTTATCTAAGACTAATAAAAATGGTGTTTTAGTTAATGGATATATAATGACAGCTGTACTAGTTTCAACATTAATAATGGTTCCTGCTTTAGGAATAGGTAACACTAATGAGTTATTTAACTGGTTATTAAAGTTAAACTCAGTTGTAATGCCAATGAGATACTTATGGGTATTCTTAGCTTACATGGGTATTAAGAAAGCAGTAGGTAAGTTTAATACTGAGTATAAGTTTATAAAGAACCCTAAGATAGGATTTTTAGTTGGATTATGGTGTTTCGGATTTACTGCATTTGCATGTATAATGGGTATGTTCCCAACAGATGTTCCTGCATTTAGTAAAGAGTGGACATTTAGGGTTACATTAAACGTTATGACTCCTATAGTGTTAATGGGAATAGGTTTAATATTACCTATAATAGCTAAGAAAAGTAATAAAGAAGAAAATACATCTAAAACAGCATAATAAAAAAAATTGTATTTATTCTTAATATATACTATAATTTATTTAACATATATAATATTTTTCAGCTTTGCTGAGGGAGTAGTTTGCACTGTACGGTGTAACTAGATCAACATAATGACTTTTTAGTCTGGTCTAGTTTTAAAAAACGAGACTCATGCATGCTTTTATGAGCATGCGTAAGTCTCGTTTTTTGTTGTTAAAAAAATTTATTCCTAAGTTAGCTTATTATGATTTATGTAAAAGAAATAAAAAATTAATATGGAGGAGAAATTTATGAGTTTAACAGTAATTTTATTTACAGCAGTAGCTCTTTCTATGGATGCATTTGCAGTGTCTATAACAAAAGGAATGACAATTAAAAACTTAACGAAAGGTTTAGGAATAAAAATTGCCTTATTCTTTGGAATATTTCAAGGTGGTATGCCACTTTTAGGTTGGGTATTAGGAATTAGCTTTGAGAAATATATAAAATCAATAGATCATTGGATTGTACTTATATTACTAAGTTTTTTAGGATTTAAAATGATTAGTGAATTTATAAAAGCTAGAAAAGAAGAAGATATAGAACAGGGGTTAGAATATAGTGCTACTCATGATAATGAAGAATTATCTAACAAAGAGCTTTTAATGCTTTCGATAGCCACTAGTATAGATGCTTTAGCAATTGGTATAAGCTTTGCATTTTTAAGCGTAGATATAGTATCAGCATCTATATGTATAGCAGTTATTACTTTTTTAATATGTATAATTGGTGTTTTATTAGGGAATAAAATCGGTGATATATTTAGTAATTATGCAGAATTAGTTGGTGGTATTATACTTATAATTATAGGAATCAAAATTTTTAATGAACATACTCAAATATTAGGTAATATTATTCATAATATATTTTAGATTAAAGGAAATTATATTTTATCTGATTTGATGATAAATATAGTTTTCAATCGCTAAGCTCAAGCAACGGACCTATTTTCTAAGATCGTTATCGACATGAGCAAAGCGAATTTTTTAATATAAATCTTAAGAAAATCTTAAGGATTATCCTAAGATTTTCTTAAGATTTATAATTTATTATATAGTTATAATAAAAAATACATATCAAAATTATCAATTTAAAGCTAAACAATAAAAGGATGTGAATCTATTGTATAATATGAAAGTAGAGTGTAAAAAAGAAAGGGATTTAGAAAATGTACAATATATTAGTGGTGGATGATGACAAAGAGATAGTTGAGTCAATTGAGATATATTTAAAAAATGAAGGCTATAAAATATATAAAGCTTATGACGGTATTCAGGCTCTAGAAGTACTTGTAAATGAAGATATACATCTTATACTTATGGATATAATGATGCCAAAGCTAGATGGTATAAAAGCAACTATCAAAATTAGGGAAGAACAAAATATTCCAATAATATTGGTATCAGCTAAAAGCGAAGATACTGATAAAATAATGGGACTTAATATTGGGGCAGATGATTATATTACTAAGCCCTTTAATTTATTAGAACTTATAGCAAGAGTTAAGTCTAATTTAAGAAGATATATAAGTCTTGGCAATTATAATTATGAAAATAAAGATGTACTAAAAAGTGGACAACTTACAATGAATTTAGCTACTAAGGAAGTCAATATTGATGGAGATATTGTTAAATTGACTCCTATTGAGTTTAAGATTTTAAAACTTCTTTTAGGTAATAAAGGAGTAGTATTTTCAATAGATGAAATATATGAAAAAGTTTGGAAAGAAGATAGCTATAATGCTGAAAATACAGTAGCTGTACATATTAGAAGAATAAGAGAAAAGATTGAAATAAATCCAAAGGATCCAAAATATTTAAAGGTGGTGTGGGGTATTGGCTACAAAGTTGAGAAATTATAATGGAAAGATTATAAAGAATAAAAGTTTGATTTTTAATTTAATATTGATTTTATCTATATTTATGATAGCTCAGGTAATTGGGGTTGTTGTATGTTTTAAATTTTTTAGTCATGATCTATTATTAACCTTAGGAAGCTTATTTACAATAAATTTTGTTATGTATAAGATTATGAGGAAACTTTTGATTTTATAATGATATGAAGGTTTTGTTTTAATATATTGTGAAA
>NZ_DATIRC010000249.1:0-1670 GCF_035470145.1 Romboutsia sp. | reverse complement strand
ATGCTTTAGCTATTTCATCAACTAATACAATAGTTTGATTAGTTGTATGTATTATTTTTTGAAGTGATCCAGCTGTATAATCTACAATCTTAGTGCCTTTATCAACTGCGTTTATTGAATTTTCAATAAGTGTAGCTGTATTTTTTGCAGCTTCTGCTGATTTGGCAGCAAGATTTCTTACCTCATCTGCAACAACAGCAAATCCTTTACCAGCATCACCTGCTCTAGCGGCTTCCACTGCAGCATTCAATGCTAATATGTTTGTTTGGAATGCAATATCATCTATTGTCTTTATAATTCTTCCAATTTCATGAGAAGTAAATGAAATTTCTTCCATAGATTTAACCATTTGCTTCATTTGTTCATTACCATCTTCAACTTCACGACCTGCGCTCAATGATAAAACATTAGCTTGTGCCGCATGTTTTGCAGTATCTTTAATTTTGTCAGATATTTCTATAATAGTTGCAGATAACTCTTCAATTGCACTTGCTTGTTCAGTCGCACCTTGTGATAACATTTGTGATCCGCTTGCCACTTGTTCTGATGCCGCCTCAACTTCTTCTGACGCTGCATTTATTTGTGACACTGTCTCACTTAAATCATTAGTTATTCTAATTACTGAATTTTCAATATTTTTAAATACTCCTATGTATTCTACTTCAGGTTCAACATCAAAATTACCTGATGCAAAATCTCCTAAAATACGAACTGTGTCATTTATAATTTCCTTAGTTTTATTACTCATTTGACGCATACTATTTGATAAAGTACCTAATTCATCCTCTGATTCATAATTAATAGTAATATCAAAGTCACCAACAGCCATTTTATTTGCAGCTATTTCTATTTCTTCAATTGGTTGCCTTAAACTCTTTGTAATATATGTAGCTATAATTATTCCTGTTACTGTGGCAAACAAGCTAAGCGCTATGGAAACAAACATTGAATTTGTCACTGTATCACTTACTCCTTTGTCAAATGCAATACCACGAGATTCTGCCTGTACGCAAAGATTTACTGAGTTTTGTGTACTATTTGCAAATGCTTTATTGTATCCAGTCATATCTATATCTGCTAACATACCACTAAAATTCTCTTGCTGTGTAATTTTATACATTTTTTCGTACTCTTGTCTTAGCTGAGCTACTGAACTTTCAATATTATCAAGAGTATCAATAATTTTTTCACTTTCTATAGAACAATTATGAATTGTTTCAATTCTTTTATTAATAATATCAAAGTCACTTAGAATTTGTAATCTAACTTTGCCATGGCTATCGTCAATAAATGCACCATTAATACTTCTTCCAATGGAAACTAAATCTCTACGAATTCCCATACTTTCAGTTGTTACTACATAAGGTCCCTCAAATAAATCATGGCTTAGTTCTCCCGCTTTTTTCAAATTATATATAGCATAAAAATTTCCAAATGCTGCAAGGATCAGTAAAACAATAAAAGATATACCTAGCTTTTTACCTATTTTTAAATTTTTCATATACATGTCTCCCCTCAATTTGATTTGTTATGATTTTTGCTACATAATATAATAAAATTTTTTCTATTTAAATAGCCAACGTTGTCTTTTCCTTTGCTGTCTATGCTCTAGATAAAAATCCATTTGAATGGTATATATAGAGCTATATTACTTTAATATTTATAATTTG
>NZ_DATIRC010000248.1:0-1718 GCF_035470145.1 Romboutsia sp. | reverse complement strand
CATTTCGAAATCAAGTTCATTGATTAATTTATCCTTTAACATATAAAAGTCATTTTCAAAGTCCTCACTAGCTTCTTTGCATATATTGTAAAAATCTGTATAAGTCATTTCTTCTTTTGTAGTTAATATTGCTAAAACTTCTCCTGTTTTACTTTCTAGTGTAAATATCTTATTCATAACCTTACCCCCTGTAATTTACATAAATATTGCACTTTCTGAAACTGTTTCCATTATGTTTAAATCATACGTTGCTACTAATACTATTAAAGCTAATATTGCTAAAGTTATTTTTATATTCTTATTAGAAATTAATCTAGTAAAAGCATTTTGATTGAAGCTTCTATCATTAAATTTATAAGTTCTAGTCATTGTCATATCCCCCTAACAAGATGTGATACAAGTTAGCTATTCTTTCTAGTATCTTATGCAACTTGTATTTGATTTATACTTATACTATGCAATTTGTACTAAAGTTGTGCTACAAGAAATAAAAAAAGACTAGAAATTATTCTAGCCTTATCTCCATATCCCATGACCTGTATATTTTAGATAATCTTTTATTAATCCATTTACAGGATATTTCGAAAATACAACCAATGCACTTGGAAAAGGAGCAGAATTTCTAGAATCCCCAAATTTTAATCTACCTTTTATAAAAAATATTCCCCTAGCATAAGGAAAAATTATTTCGTGCCATATTTTAGTATCTGGTCTAGCAGGTATAAGCATTACAACGGTCGAACTATTTTTCTCACTTTCTTCATATGCTTTTTTTGTCCATTTAGGAAGTTCTCTACTATATGGAGGATTGCACCAACATATTCCGTTCCAATCTTGCTTTAATCCATCTTCTTTTGGTGTGAAATATTTATTACATTTAGCAGTTAAATCAGTAGCACATACATCTAATTCAAATCTAAATATTTCATTTAATTCACAAAAAAAATCTTTCGGCGTTTCCCAAGTTTGATCATTGCTACTAAACATTAATTCTTTATTCATTTATTTATCCTCCCTAATATTTTCCTCTATACTATACTATACTATATAGTATACAAAACCGTATCACTTTGTGCTACAATTTAACTATAAAATATTTAGGTATTTTAAAAAGATAATCGTATAATAATAGTAGTAATAGTAGTAGGTGTTGGTGGCTCTTACTACTTATTTTTTTGCAATAAAAAAGCTGAAATTAATCAGCCTTAAAATTTATTCTTCCTCGTCTAATTCATTCATAAATTCTTCTTCGCTTTCGTAGTTCAAGCATAATTTCTGACAATCTATAAAATTGCATTTCTTACAACTTATACTACATATCAATTCTTTATTTTCTATATCTAATATAGTATTTATACAGTTCATAATTTACCCCCTTAAAATTGGTTATACTTATAATATGCAATTTGTACTAAAGTTGTGCTACAATATTAATATAAAATATTAAGGTATTTTAAAAAGATAATCGTATAAATAATAGTAGTAATAGTAGTAGGTGTTGGTGGCACTGCTACTTATTTTTTTTTGCAAATCTTTTCTACAGGGAACTTTGATATTTTTACCATTACTTATAAACTGTTTTATCCACATATTAACATTCCACCGTCACGACTTTTTCCGTGATGATATGGAACGTTGAAATTCTCGAGTTTCATTTTTTGTAATTCGATTTACTTATTTTAGTTTATCGAGTTTCATTTTTTGTAATTCATATTTCT
>NZ_DATIRC010000247.1:0-8149 GCF_035470145.1 Romboutsia sp. | reverse complement strand
GGTCCTATAAATCCAAAAAAATCTCCTTGTTTTATACTTAAATTTATATTTGATATCGCTCTTGTTTTGTTATAATCTTTAGTTAAATCTTTTATTTGTATAGAAAACAATTTATATCCCTCCTCAATATTATAACTTAATTGACTTATTAGTCACTTTAATTGTAATTTCAGTTGACTTGTTAGTCAATAACTATATTTTTATTAGTGAATTATTTTTTAAAATATAAAAGTGATATAGCATATATAGATACTGTATCACTTATTATTTATGATTTATTATTTATGATTTTTAATCATTTCACTTCTATTATATAAGCAACAGTTTGAGGTGGTATACTCAAAGTCATTACATTAGAATGGTAAACAAAAACTGTATCACCTACTTTTAGATCTTCTACAGGTATTTCATTATAATCATGATTTAGTATTATTGTTTGTTTTGAATAAACTAGTTTTGTAAATGTATAAATATTATTAACATCTTCTGCTATAGTTATATACTTATAATCCTCTTTTGAGCTACTTTTAACTTCAACTATTATACCTTTTCTGTAACTACAATACTTCATAGTGTATATCCGCCCCCTTAATGTTATTTTAAATGATTTTCTATGTTGTTATATTTATATTATTCATTAGATAAATTTTGGTGTAGGTTTTTATAAAATTAATATAATGAGTAACATACTATTATATATTTCCATATTTTAATATATAGGCTTAAAAAACTTAATTCTTATCTTATAAAGAAACATACTAAAATGATAAAGATTTAAAGTTTGTCAACAAAGGGGGATTTTTATGAGACCAGATATAGATTTAAAATTCATATCTATAGAAGATGTTTATAAAACTATAGAAAAATGTGATAATAAGAAGCTTAAAATAACTTATTGTTCATTAACTTTAAATAAGCAATGTATTACAACTAAAAGTGCAGTTATTAAGATAACTAAAATTCATAGAAACTGTGATTTTATAGAAGGTGTAATTTTAAGAGATAATGAACCATATGAGGATATAATATTAAAATATAATCAAATACTAAGTATAGAATGTGTTAAAGGTGGACAAAAACCTGAAAAACCATCTATTTTTGATACTATAAGAAATTGTAATGGATTAGTTCGTATAACTCAATGTATTAAACTTGATAAGGGTGTATGTAAAGATAGTAAAACATTCCCATTTATGGTAACACAACTTGATGAAAAAAATAAGAATATAAAGGGTTATAGGATAAGAAGTAATAAACAACCTGAGTACATGGTAATTGATGCTAGCGTAATATTAAAAGTAGAGTGCTTGGCACCTAAAGAGGGTATTAATCTACCTTGGATGATATTACCTTTTAATTAACTATTTATTATAACTAAATTTTTGTGCTAAAAAAACGCAAATATTATTTATTTAATAGTTGCGTTTTTTACATTAGATATACTATTCTCTTAGTTCATCTTCACTTATTATATATTCTTCATCTACAGATAAATCTTCTAAGTTTAAATTTAAGACTTCTTTTATAGACAATATTAAATCTTCTTTAAATTTTTTATTTTCTTCCTTATATATTTTTCGTTGTTGTTGTATTTCATTTTTAATACTCATCAAATTTTCATCAACATTAATCAAATGCTTTTTTAAATAATCTATGTCTTCCTTTATACCCTCTTTATATAAAGTTAAATTGATCAACTCATTATACTCATTATTTACACTTTGTTGAGCCTTTTTCAACTTATTTATACTATGTATTAAATCAATCGACTTTTCTGTTAAGTCTTCAGCTTTAGTTAACTCATAAACTTCAGACATAGAAGAATCTAATTTTTCTAAAACTCCTTCAAGGCCCATAAGTGCATTAGTTAACTTTTCACTTTCTTCTAAGCTTTTTTCAAACTTATTTACTAAATTTAGTATATTACTTTCATTCATATTTATCACCTAGTTTTCATATCTTTGCTTTAACATTGTTAATGTCTCTTTCATATAATTTATATTTTTATTTATTTTATCATCTATGTACTTTTCATATAATAAATAAAATTCATTCATCCAAGCTTCCTTGCTATCTTTTTGAAGTGCTACTTGTAGAGGATTTAATCCTATTTCTTTAAATTCATTTAGAATTTCTTCATAATCTTTATTACTTAATACATAACATTTAAGTACTTTTGTGTAATTTTCAACTTCCATATAACATTCGCTAGCAAGGTTATACTCTTTTAATTTTAATAATTTACTACCAGCTTCAGAGTACTTTCCTTTTTCCGTTAGTAACAAAGCTTCACATCTTTTTATATGATGGTTTATATTTTTTACATTAGACTTTTTATATTGAGCTATTGCTTGTTCATATTTTTCTTTTGACTCTAAATACTTACCTTCATTAAAGTAATCATCATCATTTGATATATAATCAAACATTAATACAGTTTCATCAAATTCACTTACTTTTTGAATGTATTTTTTTATTTCATGATATAAAGCTAAGTCTTCTTTTTCTTCATAAAAACAAATATAATCTCTAGCACGAGTTATAGCTACATATAGCATATTAAAATAATATCTATATAATGAGTGATTATCATAGCTTACACCATTAAAAATTTCATCCCATTTTTCTTTATGCTTAGATATTATGTTGTAACATATAATATATTTTTTTTCTATACCTTTAATTTCTCCTAGTGTAAATACACTATCTTCTATGCCATACTCATACTTTAGTTTTAATTTTTCTTCTTCATCACAAACTACTATAGCTACATAGTGTCGATCTTTTACCATATTTAAAAGCTTTTTTTTATTATCTTCATCGTTTCTTAATAAAAATGGATTATTAGTACTTTCTCTTATTGGCTTTTCTATATAATCATTTCTTTTATTTTTATATAGCTTTTCTATTCTTAAGTTAGCAATTTCATTAGATAAATCAACTATATCACTACAGCTTCTATAATTAGTATAAAGAACTTTTTTATAAAACTTGTCATTGTAACTGTTGTTCATAAATAAAGTTTCTATACGAGTACTATTGAAAAATGTTGGATTTATAGTTTGATTAAAGTCCCCACTAAATAAGATGTTGTGTGGATTTTTTACTAATTTGTACATAAGATATATTTGTATTTCTGTTAAATCTTGAATTTCATCTACTAATACAAAATCGTATTTCTCTATTTTGCCATTATTTAAGTTTTTAAGTACAATTCTAGTTATATCATTTTCATCATGTAAACTATTTTCATTTAACCAATTTTCATATTTAATTGCTATGTCATATATAAGACTTCTATCTTCTTTACCATAAATAGAGTACTCGTTTGGCAAGTTTAAATAGCTATTTTTATCTATTATTTTTTGATTTATTATTTCTTCTTCTATTTTAGCTTCTATATTTCCTAAATCATTTAAAATATTAGTTTTATTTTCTACATTGCTATTATCCAAATTTCTTTTTATTATATCAATATTAGTATTTAATACAACGTTAGCTTCAGTAACTTGTGCAAATTGTTTATTTTGTAAATAATCTATAGTATCTACACCATAGTCACATATTTTAAATTCAACATATGGCATCCAATTTATACCCACTAAACCTTTTATTATGCCTCTTATTTCTTTGTATATATCAAATACATCTATAAATGATTTTTTTAGTTTATTACTTCTATTTGCATTAGTATAAAACCAATCCTTAAACTTATAAAAATCAACTGCCTTGGTTTTATCAGACTTATTGTATAAGTATTTACTTAGGTACTTAAAACTCACTTTACTATTCAAACTAGACTTACCATTTTGAGAGCATATATATTCAAACATAGAACTTGTTTCATTCATTAAAAGTTTAGAATATGTAAAATATCCAATATTAATTTCATGGTCTTTGTATAAAGAATATATTTTATTTATCCCTACTGTTGTTTTACCACTGCCTGCACTACCAAATAAAAATAGAGGTGTTAAGTCATATCTTAAGCATTCTTCTTGTTCTTCATTAAGATAATAGATTGCATTTTTCTCATCTTTTTTTATTAGTTGAAGCAATGTTTTATTATCTACAATACGAGTTATTATTTCTTCTGGATTATAATAATAAGTTTTATAATTTTCATCTATTAATTCTTCAAATTTTTCTTCACTATTTAAATTATTGTAATCTACATTTAGATTTAAGCTTTTCCCTCTTTTTATTTGGTTATCATGATTACAATAGTCTAGTATTATTAAAGCATTTTCTACTTTAAATTCGTTTTTCATATGATTTACCTTAGATGCAAAAGTAAAAAGTACTCTATTTGCTATATCTACTCTAAATTTAAATATATTGTCATTTCCTTTTATTTTTCTTACTGAATAACTATTGGGTATATTTTTTATCTCATTATTATTCTTTTGTAATTCATTTATAAAGCTATCTACCTTCTCTAATATAAAGTCTTTTCTTTCCTTTGGTAAATTCTTTATAAAGTTTTCTGTTATAAGCTTTTTCATAGTCTTACGTCCTCTAGAGAAAAGGGGTTATCTATAATACATCTTTTATAACCCTTAATGCATTTTTATACATCATCTTTTCTATTTCATCTTCTTTAAATCCACCTTTTAAAAGTGCATTTTGTAATTTATCCATTTGACTTATATTTTCCATTTCAAGACCATTAGGTATGCCATCAAAATCAGAACCCATAGCTACCACATCTATTCCACCAATATTTGCTATATGTTTTATATGATTTACAATATCCTCAACCTTCGATACATACATATCTCCCAAGAAAAACTTACAAAAGTTTAGTCCTGTAACCCCACCGCTATTTGCAAGTACTTTTATCATATCATCAGTTAAGTTTCGAGTAACATCTGTTACACTTCTAGCATTTGAATGTGATGCTATAAAAGGCTTTTTAGAAATTTCAGCTACATGATAAAATCCTCCATCATTTAAATGAGATACATCTACTAACATTCCTAGTTCGTTCATAGCTTCTACAGCTTCTACTCCAAATGGCTTTAGTTTTGTAGCTTCATATCCTATTTGACTATGAGGGTATCCTATTTCATTTTCATAATTCCAAGTTAAAGTAATTAATCTAACCCCTTTTTCATATACCTTATGTAAATTTTCTAATTTGCCATTAACTGCTCCACCTTCTTCTATTGAAAGTATTGCTGATATTTTATTATTTTTTTCATTTTCTAATATTTCATCATAATTTCTAGCTAAGGCTATTGTTTCCTTATTTAGCTCTAATTGTTCAAAGAACTTATCTGCCATATTTTCAAATCTATTAAATGGGTTATTTCTATGATTATCTAAGTCAAAGTAAAGTGCAAATACTTGCGCTAGAGAGTTTGCCTTTTGTAGTTTTTGTATATCTATTGAAAAATTATTCCTATATAAATTGGACTTTGGGTAGTCCATTAGTTTATCTATTGTATCACAGTGTAAATCTATTAATTTCATATTATCATCTCCTTATTTTAAAATTATAACATAACTTACCATATTAACTCTAAGTATTAAATAATAAATATATGAAAAAGTGTGCACCTTCCTTAGGGTAATTATATTAACACTTTAATTATCGACTCTTTAAAAGAATACACACTTTATTTTACAAACACCTTCTAGAGATATTTTTTATTGAAATTTATTAAAGTAAAAAAAATTTCGTTACCAAATTCAACTAAGTTAGTCTTATAAAAATTTCTTATAATTATTGATATTAATAGATTTATTTTTTTACTAAACCTATAATTAAACATGGGGGCGATATTTTTTGGATAATTTAAATAAGTTTAAAGATGATAACAAACTATGGAATAAAAATTTCTTTCTACTATGGCAAGGTCAGTTAGTTTCTTGTTTAGGAGATGCTTTTTATTCTATAGCTCTTGGATTTTGGGTTTTAGATAAAACAGGTTCATCAACTATAATGGGTATACTTATGGCAGCAGTTAGCATTCCAAGAATAATTATTGGACCATTTGCAGGTGTCATAGTTGATAGGTTTGATAGAAAAAAACTTATACTTTTAAGCGATTTTATAAGAGGTATAGGCATGCTGTTTGTTGGATATGCTACATTTAATGATTTTTTAGAAGTATGGATGGTTATTGTAATTGGCGTTATTTGTGGTATTTGTTCTGCATTTTTCAACCCAGCTATGAGCTCTATAGTTCCAGATTTAGTATCTAACAATAATCTATTAAAAGCAAACTCTGCTCAACAAATGGCAACATCAACTACAAATTTAGTTGGAACTATGTCTGGTGGATTTATTTATTCGATTTTTGGTGCATATGCTATGTTTTTATTCAATGGAATAAGCTATATATTATCAACTATAAGTGAAGTATTTATAGATGTACCTAAAATAGAGAAAAAAAATACACAATTAACTTTAAAGGAAGATTTTAAAGAGGGATTAAAATTCACCTTTAAATTGAAAGGATTAGTGATACTAATCGGAGTTGCGTTGGGTCTTAATTTCTTCTTTGCAATATTTTCTATTCTTATGAAACCTTGGTTTAATATGGACCCATCTTTAGGTGTAGCTAAATATGGAATTATAACAGCCTTTGAAAGTGTGGGGATAATTATTGCTAGTATACTTCTTACTAATATAAATATAAATCCACAAAATAGATCTAAAGTCATGTTATCATCATTATTTTTACAAAGTATTTTTTTCTTTTTAGGGGTGTTTATAAATAAGTTTTATATTATGTGTGTATGCTTTTTTATTGCTTGCTTTTTTAATACAGTATCTAATACTGTCAGTACTTCAGCTATGATGCTTACTATACCTCAAGATATGAGAGGAAAGGTAATGTCTATTGCAACTACATGTTGTATGGCAATTCATCCTATCGGAACTTTAATTGGTGGGGTACTTGGGGATATATTCGATCCTAGGATTATTATTATCATATGTTTTACTATTTGTATAATAGGAACTATACCTATATTCTTTAGTAAAATCACTAAAAAGGTATTAAATTATAATCCAGAAACTCAAACATTAGAGGATATAAAGAATTAAAAAATGACCTATAATGAGAATATAGATAGATTTGTGTAAAAACAAATTTACCTACATCCTCATATAGCTAGTTCTTTTGATTTTTTAATTTATAAAATATTACTTAATTTTATCTACAATATTAGTTAGTATTAAGTCTAGTTCATCACTAACTTCAGTTACTCCATGATGAGTTATATTTACAATTTCTTTAGTCATAGGAAGTTCTCCAAGTAAATTTAAGTTCATATCACTTAAAAATTTATTTGTTTCCTCTCCATCAAATAATTTAATTTTTTTACTACAATCAGGGCATTGTATATAACTCATATTTTCAACAACGCCTAAAACATTTACATTAAGCATCTTAGCCATACTTACAGCTTTTGAAACTATCATAGATATCATATCTTGTGGAACTGATACCATAACTACTCCACTTAATGGTATAGATTGCATTACTGTTAAAGCTACATCGCCTGTGCCTGGAGGCATATCAATTAATAAATAATCAAGTTCTCCCCACATTACATCTTTATAAAATTGCTTTACAGCATTTCCAACCATAGGACCTTTCCATACTATAGGTTGATTTTCATTATCTACCATAAAATTTATAGACATCGTTTTAATATTATCTATACTTTCTACTGGATAAATATCTTTTCCAGTAGAAAAAGCTCTTTCATTTTGTAGTCCCATAAGTCTTGGAATACTTGGACCTGTTATATCTGAATCAAGTATTCCTACTTTATATCCCATTTTGTTTAACTTCTTGGCAAGTAGTACTGTTACTGTTGATTTTCCAACCCCACCCTTACCACTCATAATACCTATTATCTTTTTTATTTTGTTGTTAGGATTGTTTTCTATATTACAAGTTGCTTTACTACTACAACTATTTTTTGATGGACATGAATTACAGTTTGACATTTTACATTCCTCCAATTCTTTTGTTAGATTAATACTGATTTATTTAAAGCTTATCTATATGTATAAAACATTTATATTAATATTTTATATACCCATTATATTTATTTAAAAACAATTATAAGTAATGGCAATTATCTATTTTATATAATTACCATTACTTATAATTAAAATTCCATAGGT
>NZ_DATIRC010000246.1:0-2353 GCF_035470145.1 Romboutsia sp. | reverse complement strand
CTCCCTCAAGTGGAAGGCCAACAGATTGTAAAACAAGTGAAAGCATTATAAGTCCTGCTCCTGGAACTCCTGCTGTACCTATAGACCCTAAAGTAGCTGTAAGAATAATAGTTGATTGCTGACCTATTGTTAAATCAACTCCATAAACCTGAGCTACGAATAAAGCACATACGCCCTGATAAAGCGCAGTTCCATCCATATTTATTGTGGCTCCAAGCGGAAGAACAAAACTTGCAATTTTTTCTGAAACTCCAAGGTTTTCTTTTACACATTTTATACTTACAGGTAGTGTTCCTGAACTACTAGTAGTACTGAATGCTGTAAGAGCAGCCGGCATAACCCCTTTAAAGAACTTTATTGGAGTGATTTTAGCAACTAGCTTTACCGCTGAAGAATATACTAAGATTGCATGAATTACACATCCTATATATACGGCTGCTATAACTTTTACTAAAGGTAATAACACTGAAGGACCATTTGATGCAACTACTGGAGTTATAAGTCCAAATATCCCAAAAGGTGCTAATTCCATTATAAATGCTGTTATCTTATACATTACTTCTGCTAATCCGTCAAAAAATCCTATAAATAACTTCCCTTTTTCCTCTGGAATAGCCGTTGCTCCAATTCCTAGAAAAAGACCAAAAGCTATAATCTGAAGCATATTCCCTTCAACTAATCCCTGTAAAGGATTTTTAGGAACAATGTTTAATAATGTCTCTACTATTGTAGGTGCCTCTGTAGCAGCTATTTGTGCATCTACTGGTATGCTAAGGCCTGCTCCTGGATTAAATACGCTTCCCAATACAAGTCCTATTGTTACCGCAACAGCAGTTGTTAAAAGGTAATAAACTATTGTTTTTCCCCCTATTCTCCCAAGTGTTTTAACATCTCCTATACTTGCTGCTCCAACAATTAGAGACGACAGCACCAAAGGAACTATTATCATTTTAATAAGATTAATAAATAATGTACCAACAGGCTGAATAAATGTAATTGCTATTTGTGGATTGCTTGTCAATAATAGACCTGCAACAACCCCTGCTAGCAACCCTAGAAGTATTTTGGTTGTTAATTTCAAATTCGACTCCCCCTTTTAGTTTCTAATATTAATAATTCCATTAACTTTATAATAATATTTACCCTACAAATTCATACACAATAAATTGAAACAATACATTTATTAATATGAATCTTCTGATTATTTTAAATTCAAAAAAACTTCAAGCAATAACAGCCTGAAGTTTAATCGTCTCTTAGAATTACATTTATTCCTTCAATAAACTTTTTAACATTAATTGTTCCACCATAGTTTGATTTCCCTCTAATATAGTCCATTTCTCTTCTTACTTCTTTAAAATCAAAAAGTGTACTAGAGTATCTTATAAAAACGTCATTTGAATAATCCTCAATGCCAAGATTGGCAATATTTTTTAAAGCCTTATTTATAGCTCTTCTTACTCTTTGCTCTATAGCATTTGCATTTGACGAAATAGAATATTCTTTTATGTATTTGTCATTTAAATACTCATACACTTCTGAAAGTTTATATTTTAAAAATGCTTTATTACTACCATACCCCTGTTGCTTAAGCCATAGAATAATCTGTACTATATCCTTTTTTCCTGCTTCGCCTAGAATTCCCAACTGTGCAAGTACCCTTTCCACATTATCCCTTTCACTATCTACTTTAACCTCTTTACTTAAAACACAGTTTCTAAACATATTCATATTATTCATAGCCTTTTCGAATGAATCTATTACCATAGACATTCTTATCTTTTCCTTTACTCTCTCAATAACTGAAATTACTTCAATAACATTTATAGGTTTATTTATATAAAATTCAATTCCATGCTCATATGCCTTTGAAATCATTTTCTTTGAGCTTACCTCTGATATCATTATAAATGCAGATTTGCGACCATGTTCCTTCAAAGTGGATACTACTCCCACTCCATCAATGCCCGGAAGAAGTAGATCTACTAGTACAATATCTGGATTTAATCTTTTTATATCTTTTATAGCATCTAAACCATTCCCTGACATTCCAATAATTTCGCCCTGATTGTTTTTACTTATAATATTTTTAAGCATTTTTTGTATAGCTTTGTCATCATCAACGATGTAAAAATTTTGATGCATTATCTCACTTCCTCGTCTCAATTTGTTCAATAGGAATTGCTATTTCAAAAACTGTATAATCCTTTATTGTATTATCAACGTATATTCTTCCTTTATAATAATTTTCAACAATCTGTTTTACATGAGAAAGCCCTATACCTGTAGACATTTTTCCTGTTGTTGTATCATACTTTGTAGAGAACCCTGCTTCAAACATAATGTCTATATC
>NZ_DATIRC010000245.1:0-62169 GCF_035470145.1 Romboutsia sp. | reverse complement strand
ATATTTTGTATAGTTATTTTATATACTAAGTATATTTGTAATATACTCGTAAAATCTAACACTATACCTATTAATTTATTATCACCATAATTAATATAGGTAATAACTTCTATTATGAAATATATTATTTTTATAAGTAATATATTATTTATCATTTTAAGATTATTAATTTCATAGCAATAATTTTTAATGTGTACATTTATCATTTTTATTGTTTGCACTAAAGTTATTATATTCAAAATATAAGTAAACATTATTATTTCTATCTTAATATTATAAATATTAAATACTACATAATCTAAATTTATAAATAAAATTAAACCTATAAATATGCCTACTAATCTTAGGTAATTAATATACTTTTTCCTTTCATAAGTACCTTCCTTGAATAAATATTTAATAGCTATAAAAAATACTATTGTCCCTAGTGAACTTGATAATATATTTATTTTATTCAATAAATTTTGTTGATTGGTAACAATTGAGCCTAATATATCTAAAATATTAGATATTATATATCCTACTCCAACAAATGCAATATATTTATTTTTGTCTTCAATAGCATTAAGCATCAAAACTACTATAAGTAAGCTTAATGAGCTTCTTATAATAATTATTATAAACTCATATGATGATGTGTCTATAAAGCTTATTATTAGTAGTATTAAAAGACTTATAATATAAAAGCTATAACCTGATTTTGATGCATTCTCATCTTTTAAACATCTACTATTCATACTCGCTCTCCTAATTTTAATAATATATATCCGAAAATTCTATTTTGATTTTTTCATCAATGTTATAAATTCTTCGATCTTCCTTATAATCTTCATGACTTACATTTGTTGTAGGAATATTTATTATAAATTCTGTTCCTCTTCCTTCTTTACTATTAACTTTTATTCTACCTTGATGTAACTCCACTAAATTTTTAACTATCGTAAGACCTATCCCGCTTCCTTCAGTATTTCTTGAAAGTGTCTTATCTACTTGGGCAAACTCTTCAAATATTATATTAATTTTATTCTTAGGTATACCAACACCATTATCCTTTACACTTATATCCACACTTTCTTTTTTATCATATATATTTACAGATATACATCCTCCATTATTGGTAAATTTAATGCAATTTGATAGTAAATTCAATATAACCCGTTCTATTTCAATTCTATCTATATTTACATTTATTTCTTCGCTATCCGTATCAAATATAATACTTATATCTTTTTTTCTTGCATACTCTTCCACCTTCATAAATAAATCTTCTATAACATTTACAATATTATGTTTAGTCAACTTTAAATTGTAGAAACCAGATTCCATTTTTGTTAAATCTATTATATTGCTAATTAACCTCTGTAATCTATAAGAACTTTGTCTTACTAATTCTATGTGAGATTTCATATTATCATTGTAATCTTCAATCTTACCATGTTTATATAAAGAATCTACTAATTGGTTTGAACTTGAAATAACATTTAATGGTGTCTTTAGTTCATGAGACATATTAGCAAAAAATTCAGTTTTTATCTTATCTGTTTTCAATCTATCTAGTAATTCTTTTTCGGCCATTTCAGATGTTTTTTTATGTGTTAAATCTTTTATTATAAGCATTATGTGTTTATTTTCATCTACGGAAAAAGGTAATGCATTTACTTCTACTTGAACTTTATTTTTATCATATGTAATTAACTCATATTCAAGTAATAGCATATATTTATTTTCATTTAATACTTTTCTCATCTTTCTTCCAAGTCTGCTATCTTCATCTAAACTTAAATTTATTATATTTCTGATATTTAAACTCTTTATCTTATTTATATCATCTATTTTTAACATATTTAATAAAGATTGATTAGCATAACTTATTTCTAAGTGTTTATTTAATAAACAAATCCCATCAGGTAATATATCTATAAGTCTTGCATAGGATTTTTGACTTTCTTTTAGTTTTAATTGTGCTTTTTTTCTTTTTGTTATATCCCTTATAACAATTATTGTTTTGTTTTGATTATTTTTTGTATATTCTGAAAAACTCATTTCTACATATACTTTCTTTCCATCTATATCATAACATTCTTCTAAATTATCATTATTATAATCTACTTTAAAGTTTATCTCATCTAATTTATCCTTAAAGATTTCTTTACATGCTTTATTAACATATATTTTTTTACCATCTTGGATAACTATTATTCCATCTCCTATACTCTCTAAAAATCTTTCGTATCTTGTATTTATATCCATTATCTTTTCTTTAAATTCTTTTTTCTTTGTATTATCTATTAAAATACATAACGTTCCTTGTGTCTCATTTTTTATCACTAATGGTGCAAATATAGATTTATATACTTTATTATTTTTTGTATAAGTCATATTTTCTACATTTTTATTAAACTTAAATACATAATCTATATTTTTTACAAAATCATCATAATTTTTAAGTATAGGTTTAATATCTCTTTCTATTTTATAATAATCACTTGAATTGTTATGTCTAAAATTCTGCTCAAATGTTTTATTTGCATAAGTTATTTTCCTCTTATTATTAAAAACTATTATACAATTTACAGAAGAATCTAAAGTCGATTGTAATTTTACCTCTTTACTACTAAGCATTTTTTTTAGTTTTTCTATTTTTTGTGTTTCTTCTATTAGTTTTTTATTTTTTTTATTTAAACTTTCTGATTTTTGAATTAACTCGTTGTTTATTTCATTTAATTTTGCATATGGTTTTTTCACATTTGTATGTACAATATATTTATATAAATAATATATCGTAAGGTTATTTATTATTTGTTTTAAAATATCTTCTATATATAAATCTTTTATAAAAATATGCAGTATTGTAGGTATCCTCGATAGGATAATAATTATTATTATTTTCTTAAAAAAACCTTTTTCATCATCGTCTAGTTCATTTCCTATTGTTTTAATCTTATCATTTATAAGAATAACCATAAATATTGTAAATATATTAACAATATTTGCTAAATAAAATATAAATTCTTCTTTTATCACTATATTGTTTATAAGTTTAATCGAACTTATAAACAATATACTACCTATAAATATTACAAATATATTTTTAGATATATCTTTATCTTCTTGCATATAATTAAAGCTCATATATATTGCTACTGTTGGTAATAAATCTGTCACAATAGATAGTAATATAGTAAAATTATATTCATGATTTGTGTTTAAACAAATAAACACAATGATAATTTCTAAAATACCAGTTAATGCAAAAAATCTTCCTAAAAATTCAGAAAATTTATTTACGTTGAATTTCATTGTATTGAACACAATTATTCCCATAGCAATTAAAAATGTTGCATATATACCATGTATAAATACCATATATTTATTTATATCTTTTATTACAAATACTAATCCTACTGATATAACAAGTATCAATAAAATATTTATTGCTTCGTTATTATTATTTTTCATAGTATGTGTTGTAACATTCAACGTTTTTCTCCCCCTTTAATTTAAATTTCAAACTAATTATTGCAAATTAATTATCTGATAATTCTTTATTTTCATCCAAATTAAAAATACCAAGCTATGTATATTCTTATTATTTATACTTAACTTGGTATTTTACTACTATATTATATCACTTTTATTTAAATTTTAACATTTTTTTATATAGTTCTAAAATAATATTCTTTTATTATCATTTCTTTTTGTTATTTTATTTCTATCAAAATTTTCTAGTATAATCATACAATTTTTTCTACTTGAATTAATTAAATCTCTATATTCTCCTAGTGTTATTTCTTTATTTTCTTTTAGATATTGTATTAAATTCTCTTTTGCATTTATATATATTTCTTTATCAATTATATATGCATCATCTAATTTTTCAATATCGTCACCAATCATAGATTCTAAGACTTCTTCATAGTAATGATTGCCTTTGCATATATCATCTATACTTAAAATAGATTGCATTCCACTACTTTTAAGCATACTTTTTATTTTATTTTTTATTTCTTTTTGTTTATCATTTAAAATGACATTAAATTCATATAGCGAAACTAAATTCCCGTTAATTTTTATTTTATTTTCACTACATAATTTTTCTATTAGTATATCTATTTCTTTTGTTTTAAATTTGCTTTCTATTTTAGATCTAAATTCTTCTTTTAATATTCCTTTTCTTAATCTATATTTTTTGTGATAGTCTGTTAAGAGTTTTATAGAGCCTTCCTTTAATATTTCATACTGCTTTATATGCATATACATATTATTGATTAATACAATTTTATTTTCATGTAGTAGTTTTCCTAAAGCATTATTAATATTTTCTTCACTATCTCCACTATAACTCATTATGTCTTTTTTAGTTGGGTAAACATTAAGGTTTCTTTTTAAATATTCTTCTAATATATCTTTTAATTCACCCTTTTCTTTTATCTTAAGTGATTGTATTGCTTTTTCGTCAAATCTTTTATGTTTTTTAGGTGCTGTATCAATTACAATGCCTCCGCCTATAGTGTCCATAGGAGAATAATATCTTACCACAAATTTATCTCCTTTTTTAGCTACTATACTTTCCTCTAGCCTTAATTGAACATATCCACTTTCTCCAGATTCAATTATTTCTTTATCTAAAGGTACAGCTCTACAAAGTATTTCTCTTGTTCCATGATACAATCTTAGTCTATCCCAATGCTTTAAAGTTTTATCAGCATGATTAACCAAAGAAATTTTAACATCTAACATCATAGCTTCTTCTAATGAATTTTTACACGCTAATACATATCCTCTTTCAATATCTTCAACTTTGACATTAGAAATATTTATTGCTGTTCTTTGACCTGCATAAGCTGTGTCAACATTTTCCCCATGAACTTGAATACTTCTTATTTTAGTCTTTATTTTTTTAGGGTATATTTCAAGCTCATCTTCTATACTAATTTTTCCTTCTATTAAAGTTCCTGTAATTACTGTTCCAAAACCTTTTACGGAAAATACTCTATCTATATTAAGCCTTGCTGGTGAATTTTCATTATTACATTCTATTTCATTGCTCATCTTATCAATTTTATTAATAAGTACATCTATACCTTTTTTAGATATAGAGTCAACCTCTAAAATATCTGCATTTTCAAGGAAGGTTCCTTTTACCTTTTCTCTTATATCTTCTTTTACTAAATCTATAAATTCTTCATCTACTGTGTCACATTTTGTTAAAACTATTATTCCATTTTTTACATCTAAAAAACTTAATATATCTAAATGTTCAACAGTCTGTGGCATTACACCTTCATCCGCTCCAACTACAAATAAAACCATATCTAGGCCCGATGCACCTGCTAACATATTTTTTATAAATTTTTCATGCCCTGGAACATCTACAATACCAGCTCTTTTATTACTTGGTAAATCAAAATATGTAAATCCTAAATTTATTGATATACCTCTCTTTTTTTCCTCAGCTAAAGTATCTGTTTCTCTTCCTGTAAGTGCTTTTATAAGCGTTGTTTTTCCATGATCTATATGTCCTGCTGTTCCTATTACTATATTTTTCATATTTAGCCCCCTATCAAAGTCTTTTATTCAAAAGCCTTTTTTAGTTCATTTACAATAATATCATATTCATCTTCGAATATTGTTCTCACATCTAGTACATATTTATTATCATATACTCTAGCTACTATATGAGATTCGCTTACTCTAAGTATTCTTTCTAGTGCAGATACATTCATCTTATTAGGAGTTATAGCTATTACCTTTGTTTTTATGGTTTCTAAAGGCATAGATCCTCCCCCTACTTGAGAAAATCCATCTTCTATCTTTATACTTGCATCTAAATTTAATACTTTTATTTTATTTAATAAAGTATCTGCTTTTTCTTGCAATTCTTCAATCTTGTATGTAAGCATTCTTAACGTAGGTATATCTTTTATAGCTTTTTCTTCATCTAAATACATTCTAAGAGTTGCCTCTAGAGCACATATAGTAAGTTTGTCTACTCTTAGCGCTCTTGTAAGTTGATTTTTCTTCATCTTTTCTATGTATTCTTTTTTACCTACAATTATACCTGCCTGCGGTCCTCCAAGCATTTTATCACCACTAAATGTAACTATATCTGCTCCTTGATTTATAGAATCTAAAACTGTTGGTTCATAAGATAGCCCATATTTAGATAAATCTATAAAAACTCCACTTCCTAAATCTTCTATAACCGGAATATTGTGTTTTTTACCAAGTTGTGATAATTCATCTATTTCTATGTTTTGTGTAAAACCTAATATCCTATAGTTACTAGTATGTACTTTCATTAAAACCTTAGTATCCTCAGTTATAGCGTTTTCATAATCTTTTAAATGTGTTTTGTTAGTTGCTCCAACTTCTACTAATTTTGCTCCACTAAGTTCCATTATGCTTGGTATTCTAAATGAACCTCCAACTTCTACAAGCTCTCCTCTAGATACTATAGCTTCTTTATCTTTTGCTAATGTATTTAAAACAAGAAGTACTGCTGCTGCATTATTATTTACAACTAATACATCCTCTGCTTTAGTAAGCCTTTTTATAGTTTCTGTTAAATGAGAATATCTTGAACCTCTTTCTCCTTTTTCTAAATTATATTCTAAGTTAGAATATCTAGATGCAGAATTCCATAACTCTTCTTTTATAGTTTCACTAAGCAATGACCTACCTAAGTTAGTATGTATAACTGTTCCTGTAGCATTTATTACTTTTTTTAAAGACAAAGAATAATTTATTTTAGTTTTATTTATCGAACTTTCAATTATATCATTAAATTCTATATTTAACTTTTCTTTTCTATCTTCATTTAAATTTACAATTTCTTTTCTTTTTAAGTCTATAATCTGTCTTACTGACTCTAGAACTAAGTTTCTTGGATATTCATTTAGTACATCTATTATCCTTTTATCTCCCAGAACTTCATCTACTGATGGCAACATAGCAAATAACTCTCTTTTATTCAAAATAATCACTCTCTCTTATTTTAATTTTAAATGAATAAGAAATTAATTCTTATAACATAAAATACGGTTATTTTTATATAACCTTAATATATTTATCTCCCCTTAATTTTACTTCACCTATTATTTTAGCTTCTATAGATCCATTCTTTTTCATATCTTCAACAAGTATGTCTGCTAAATTAGCATCAACTGATACTAGCAATCCTCCTGATGTTTGTGGATCATATAAAATATCTTCTATTTCAGTTTCTATGTTTTGTAATTCAACATCTTTACCTACATATTCTTTATTTCTATACATACCTGCTGGTATAATTCCCATTTTCGCCATATCAACAGCACCTTCTAATATAGGAACTTCTTTTGAGTTTATCTCAATACTTACATCAGATGCCTTTGCCATTTCTAAGGCATGTCCTAAAAGTCCAAATCCAGTTACATCTGTGGCTGAATTTACCTCTATTTTATCAAAACTCATTGCTGCATATTTATTCAAATGTACCATTACTTCAATAACTTTATCTGCTAGATCCTTCTCAACTAGATTTTCTTTCATAGCCGTGTTTAATATACCAACCCCAATAGGCTTAGTTATAACTAGCTTATCTCCAACTCTCGAAGTTGCATTTGATAAAACTTTTTTAGGATGTACTATACCTGATACAGAAAGTCCATATTTAGGCTCTTTATCATCAACAGTATGTCCTCCTACTAAAAGTGCTCCGCTTTCTTTTACTTTATCAAATCCGCCTTTTAGTATTTGAGCTAGTACATTCATATCATGACACCCTGGAAAGCAAACTATATTCATTGCAACTAAAGGAACTCCACCCATAGCGTATACATCTGATAATGAATTTGATGCAGCTATTTGTCCAAATATGTATGGATCATCTAACATAGGTGTAAAAAAATCTAATGTCTGTATCAATGCCATTTCTTCACTTAATTTATATACAGCTGCATCATCTGATGTTTCTAATCCTACTAATAATTTATTTGTGTTCTCATTCTTTGGTAACTGAGATAAAACTGAAGCCAGAACCTCTGGCCCTATTTTAGCAGCTCACCCACCTGAAGTCGTCATATCTGTAAGTCTTTTTATAATTTCCATTTGTGTATCTCCTTGATATATCTTTTATATAACTATGATATCATATTTTAATGTATTTCTTTAAATTATTTAGTAGATATTCTTCTTATTATTAAACTAACTTTCATTTAATATCTATTTTTAGTTTACACTAATCATATCTTTGATATCTTCATATTTTTTATCACCTATTCCATTCACATTTTTTATTGCTTCAATTGTATTAAATTTTCCTTTTTCTTCTCTATAGTTTATTATTTTATTTGCAGTTGATTCACCTATTCCTGGCAAGGTATCTAATTCTTGTATACTTGCAGTATTTATGTTTATTTTTTGTGTTTTACTTTGATTATCATCCTTAATAGATATATTATAATTTATATCTGTTAAGGCATCATTAGTCTCTGTATTATCACCTATTTTAGGTATAATATAGTGATTTTCATCTTCAATTCTCATCGCTAAATTGATTTGGTTTAAATCTGCTTCATTTGTAAAACCCCCTAGTTGTTCTATAGCATCATGTAATCTCTTATTACTTTCTATAGTTACAACCCCAGGTTTTTTTACTTCTCCACTTATGAATATTGTTATCATATTTTTATTATTTTCACTTATTTTTTCTCTATCTATTTTATACTTTTCTTTATCTACTTCTTTATTTATACCTTTGGGTATATCTATTCTTTTATCTTCACTTTTACTAACTATATATACATTTTCTTTAATTGCCAAATCTTGTTTTAATATAATTGTGCATATACTCAAAATAATTGCTACTGAAAATATTATAATTTTACCAAATTTATTCAAACTTAAATCACTCCTTCATTTTTATTATTGACTAAAATATGATATACTAAAATATAAGTTTTAAATTTGGAGGTTCCCGCATGAAAAGAATTCTATCGCTTTTAGTAGCATTCCTTATAACACTTACCTCTGTTTTTGGTAATACAGGTAAGTCCTTTGCTGCTGATACAAAACTTAATCTCACTGCTAAATATGCAGTTTTGATGGATTACGAAACTGGAAAAGTTTTATATAGTAAAAATGGTAATTCTAAGCTTTATCCAGCTTCAACTACGAAAGCTTGGACAGCTTATATCGTTATAAAGCATGTTCCTGATTTAAATCAAGTCATTGAAATAAAAGACTTGCCACCTATAGAAGGATCTAGTATGTATTTAAAAAATGGTGAATCTTTCACTGTTAAACAATTATTGGATGGTTTATTAATTCACTCATCTAATGATGTAGCTGTTGTATTAGCTAATTATGTGAGTGGTTCTGTAGAGAATTTTGCTAAGCTAATGAATGAAGAAGCCAAGGCTATTGGTGCTAAAAACACTCATTTTAACAATTCCAACGGATTGCCAGATGCGAATCATTACACTACAGCATATGATATGGCTCTTATGGCAAGAGAGGCTATGAGTAACGAGATTTTTAGAAAAATTGTCAAAACTGATTCTGTTCATTTTGAATCCACTAAAGAAAATCCTTATATAAGAAATTTTGGAAATACTAATAAATTTTTAACATCAGATAAGGAAACGATAAATTATAAAGGCAAAGAAATACCTATCAAATATGATATAGTTGATGGGATAAAAACCGGGTATACTGATGAAGCTGGTAGATGCCTTTTGTCTAGTGCTGTTAAAAATAACATGAGACTTATTTCTGCAGTTTTTAAAACTAATGGAAATAATTTGTATTTAGACTCTAGAACCTTATTAGATTATGGATTTGATAATTTTTATACTACTACTATAATTAATAAAAAAGATTACATAGATAGTAAAAAAGTTTTATTTAGCCAACAAAAGAAATTAGTTTATGAACCTCAATATAGTTATAAATTAGTTTTACCTAAAGGAACTAAAGAAAGTGAATATACTACAGAGATTAAATTAGATAATGTTGATTTACCTATTCGTAAAGGTGATAAAGTAGGTACTTTAGAAATACATAACGGAAATAAAGTAGAACATACTATAAATTTAGTAGCTAAGGATAATGTTAATAGCATATTTGCTTTTGTTACTGAAAATAAAGCTATAATGGCAGCTCTAAAAATATTATTATTAATTTTATTCATCTTAATAATATTTGTTATTTTTATTATTGTAAAAAAGAAAAATAGAAGAAATAGAAGAAATAGAAGAAAAACCAAAAATATTTATTCTAACAAAAAATATCATTACAAAAAAAGACGAAGATAAAAGCTTTTATTAACATTAAAATTTTATAACAAAAATATGGATAGCAATTTATCTTGCTATCCTTTTTAATGAAATCTTTTTTATATAAATTTATATCATCTGTTACAGACTTTTATTTAATACTTATCTATAATATGAAATAATTTATGTATACTTTTGAGGCTTTATTATGAGTTGTGAATGTTGTAATACTAATAAAAACAAGCTCATTATATAAATTCATGAGCTTGTTTTTTATTAATCTTCGGATAATACCTCTGCTAAAAATAAACTTCTAAAATATTTTTGCATATATCCATTTCCTTTAAAATTATCATTAATAATTGACATAATTTCTCTACAAACTTGTTTGTATCCCAACCTATCTCTAAATTTAGGTTCTATACCTTGTAAGAAAATACCTTTAATTATAGGATCCTGTGGTACTTTTAAATATGCTTCATACGTCCATTGTTTACCTACTTGTTCAAACATACTTTCTTCTCCAAATAATGAAGGAGTTATAGAAATCATATATCCATATAACCATAAAAAATGAACATTATTTCTAAAAAATTTAAGTCCAAAATTAAATATTTCTTTTAATGTTTGCTCAAACTCTTTTTTATTTATCTTTCTCTCATCTACTAAATGCCCTACATCAATAACTACTATCCAACATAAAAAACTTAACCTTAATAATTTTTTTATATTATATTTATCATTAATCCATTCTTTGTACATATATGACCTTGCACTAATCCAATCTCCACAATCTTCATATTCATCTGCAAATTTCCATTGCCAGTTAAGCATAATATCAATCCTTTATAATTTTATTGCACATTACATTAGTTTATATAAATAGAATCATATGGCCTTAATTTTTTCTCTAATGTGTCTTTATTTATTGTTCCACATTCTCAAATTGTTACTCTATTTCTATTATTTAATTCTAATTTGTAATATTTTTATTTAATTGTTTCATGTTTATAATAATTTAATATACTATTAGTCTGTACATTTTTTCTATTTTGTTATAGTATTCATTAATTTTCAGCTAAATAATTCTAAAATAATCAAATTGAAATATTCATAATTTAAAAATAGTATTCATTCTACATTGAACCTATTTCTTTTTTATTGTATTTGAAATTTTATGTCAATAATACAAAAAAACTGGTATGCATTAGCATAACCAGCTTTTTTATATTATATACTATCCGAATATTTTTGTAGTTAAAGAACATCCAGTACAAGTAGCAGCTACTCCACCTAATGCAGTTTCTCTTAACTCCATTGGAAGTGTTTTACCTACTTTGTACATTGCAGCAACTGTTTCATCAAATGGTATTATGTTTAATATTCCTGCTAAACATAATTCAGCTGATATTAAAGCATTTGCAACTCCTATTGCATTTCTTCCTTGACAAGGAGCTTCAACAAGTCCTGCTATTGGGTCACATACAAGCCCCATTACATTTTGTAAACAATGAGATGCAGCATGTATAGCTTGCTCTACAGATCCACCCATCATTTCTACTACACCAGCAGAAGCCATTGCTGCTGCTGCTCCAGTTTCAGCTTGGCATCCACCTTCAGCTCCAGATACTGTAGCATTTCTAGTTATTATAACACCTATTGCAGAAGCTGCAAATAAAGCGTCTATCATTTCTTCATCACTAAATCCATACTCTTTACCTATAGTTACAACAGCTCCTGGAAGTATACCACAAGAACCTGCTGTTGGTGCAGCAACTATTAATCCCATAGAAGCATTAACTTCCATAGTCCCCATAGCAGCAACCATAGCCTTATTCATTAACTCTCCACATACACTTCTTGATAAACCTCTGTATTTAGTTAATTTTTTAGCTTCTCCACCTATAAGTCCACCCATAGATTTTATATCTTCTTCAACAGCTCTTTCAGTAGCCGCCTTCATTATATTTAAACTAACTCTCATTTTTTCTCTTACTTCTTCTTTAGATAATCCTGAAAGTTCAGCCTCTCTCTCTAAACATATCTCATGTATTGACATGTTAAATTCTTTACATTTTTCTAATAATTCTGCTCCGCTTGTGAAGTTATATTTCATTTTTATGTCTCTCCTTACTTATTAGAATTTATCTAAAACTACAATCTTTGCTATTACTTCAAATTTTCTTAATTGATCTATCAGACTTTCTTCTAACTCATCAACTGTTTCTATTGTAACAAATGTATATTCAGATCTAGCTGGCTTATTTGTTGACATTGTTGCTATATCTTTATTATTATGAGCAAGTAATCCTGTTACGAACGATACTGCACCAGGGATATCTTTTATTTCTATTACTACAGCTGATCTTGCTCCGTTAAAGTCTATTGCTAGTCCATCCATTTCTGTAAGCTTTATGTTACCTCCACCTATAGAAGCACCCATTACAGTTGATTTTGATCCATCTTCTAAAACCATTTCTATTTTTACTGTGTTAGGATGTACACTATCACCTAAATCAGTTTTTATAAATTCAAATTTAACACCTGCTTGTTGTGCTAATTCAAAAGAATCCTTTATTCTAGCATCATCTGGTTGGAATCCTAGTATTCCACCAACTATCGCTTTATCAGTACCATGACCTTTATAAGTTTCTGCAAAAGAACCATGAAGTAAAAATTTCACTTCCTTTACAGGCTTTCCTGCTATTTTAGAAGCAGTTTTTCCAAGTCTAGCCGCTCCTGCTGTATGAGAACTAGATGGACCTATCATGTTAGGCCCTACGATATCAAATACACTATAATCTTTAGCCATTATATTACCTCTTTCTTTTTCTTTAATGTCTTATTTAAATTAATCTAAATATCTCTTTAGTGTCTATTATATATTTAAAACCTATAAACAAAAAACTCACTTCGCTTGAGCGACGTGTCGGCGAATTACTTCATGTCACCAACAACCTTAAACATATTCGCAAATATGTGGATCAAAAACAGGTCCATTGCCAAGCTTAGTGATTACATTTATAACTTACCTACAAATCAGATTAGTTATAAATTCTTAGTATATAAAATATTTATCTTTTAGATAACTTCTATAAATATTATTTATCTAAAGTTAATATATATACATATTTTATTTATATCCTTAAAACTATATATAAACTAAATATTATAAAATATTTTTTTACAATATCTAAATATTTTCTAGTGAAAAATTAAGCTTATCTTACTTAAATTATAAATAAAAATTAATAATATCTTCATTATATGAAGTTTTTTTAAAACTATAATTCAAAAGGAAATTTATTCCAATTATTGATTTAATTGTAAAATGACCAGTTACTTAGCTGGTCATTTTTTAATTATTCTTAAAAAGAATTATCCTATAGCTATTACTTCTATTTCAACTTTAACGTCTTTTGGTAATCTAGCAACTTCTACACAAGCTCTAGCTGGCTTGTTTTCTCCGAAGTATTCTGCATAAACTTCGTTTATAGCTGCAAATTCATTCATATCTTTTATGAATACTGTAGATTTTACTACATGTGAAAAATCTAATCCAGCTTGTGTTAATATAGCTTTAACATTCTTTAAAGATTGAGCAGTTTGAGCTTTAACATCTCCTTCAACTATTTCCATAGTTTCTGGTACAAATGGAACTTGTCCAGATACGAATAACATATTTCCAGCTTTAACAGCTTGAGAGTATGGTCCTATTGCTTTAGGAGCGTTATCTGTGTGTATTACTTGATGTTTCATTTTGTAATTCCTCCCTGTAAATATAATTTTTTATGTATATCGTATTCATTTTCAAATACTATTATACTATTTTATAAGTCATTGTGCACATATTTTTTTAAAATGCAGGCTAAAAATATAATCTTTTTTTCATTTTATCTTTAGCCTGCATTTAATTTCAAGTTTTTTGTCTTTTTTTGTATGTTTGTAAATTAATTTACATTTCTACTATTTCAAATCCTGCATTTTTAACAGATTGTTTTATAGTTTCTATATGTTCTGTAGTGAATGTTTCTAACACTATTTCAGCAGATTGCTTTCCTAACGCTCCACCCATTGCTAATCTTGATATGTTAGCACTTAATATATTTCCATTATTTTCACTTATTATTTTAGTTAATTCAGCAAGTCCACCTGGCTTATCTTGTATTACCGTATTAAATGAATATCTTCTTCCTTCTTTAGCCAAAGCAGTTCCTATTACTCTGTATAATGTGTTAACATCAACATTCCCACCAGATATTATGCAAACTACATTTTCCCCTTCTTGAGGTACATATTTCTTATTTAATAACGCCGCTGTAGTTACTGCTCCAGAACCTTCTGCTACAACTTTTTGATTTTCCATTAAGAATAACATACCTTGTGCAATTTCTGATTCTTCTACAACTACAACTTCATCAACTAATTCTTTTATTATTTCAAACGTCATATCTCCAGGCGTCTTAACAGCTATACCATCTGCTATTGTAGTGTCTTTAAATGCAGTTGTTACCTTTCCATTCTTAACTGATTCTTGCATTGAAGGTATATTTGCAGTTTGAACTCCTACTATTTTTACATTAGGGTTTAAAGCTTTAGCTGCTACTGCTACACCAGCTATTATTCCCCCTCCACCGATTGGACATAATATAGTATCAATTTCATTATTTAATTGTTCAAATATTTCAAGAGCTATAGTTCCTTGTCCTGCTATAACTTCTTTATCATTGAATGGATGTAAGAAAGTAGCTCCAGTTTCTTTTTGTATTTCAACAGCTTTTGCATAAGCATCATCATATACTAATCCATTTAGTACTACTTCTGCTCCATATCCTTTAGTTGCAGTAACCTTTGCAAGTGGTGCAGTAGCTGGCATTACTATTGTAGCTTTTATTCCACTCATTTTTGCTCCTAATGCAACCCCTTGTGCATGATTTCCAGCACTTGATGCTATAACACCGTTTGCCTTTTCTTCAGCAGTTAAACAAGCTATTTTATTACAAGCTCCTCTTACTTTGAAAGAACCAGTTTTTTGTAAGTTTTCACATTTATAGAAAACATTTGCCCCTGTTATATCACTAAGTTTAACACTTTCTAACACATCTGTCTTTTTTACTATATCTTTTATAGTTTCTCTAGCATTTTTTATGTCTTGTAAAGTAACTTTTGTCATTGTATTTATCTCCCTTATATAATAAATTTAATTATTTCATTTCTAACAATTCTTATTTTATACTTTTTTTTTACAAAAATCAACAGGAAATCGCTATTTCATAATCTTTTTATTTTTCTAAATAAATTCTATAATTAGTAAAATTTGTTTAATTTATTAAATATTTTTTTATTATATTTTATTTTTTAAGATTATATATCATTTTTCCCTTATCTTATATATTTTTATACACTATTAAGTCTAATTTATAATTTTAATATATTCTTATATTATTTTAATATACATTTTATTTTTTAAAATTTGTACTATTTTTTCATATTTTGTAAATTTTCTTAGAGTATCATGTAAATTATTCATATTTAAAAAGTCTATTAACTCATATTGAAAAGGGAGATAGCCTAGGCTATCTCCCTTTTCAATAATTCTAAAAATATAAATCATTTATAATTTTTACTTACTTAACAACTATATTAACTAATTTTTTAGGAACTGCAACTACTTTAACTACAGTTTTTCCTTCAACTAGTGCTTTTATCTTATTATCTTCCATTGCTATCTTTTCCATTTCTTCTCTTGAAATATTTGTAGCAACACTTAATTTTCCTCTAACTTTTCCATTTACTTGAACCACTATTTCAACTTCATCTTTAACTAATGCAGTTTCATCGTATTTTGGCCAAGATATATCAAATATACTGCCTTCTTTACCTATCATAGTCCATAACTCTTCACCAATATGAGGGGCAAATGGTGCAAGTATAGTTATTATAGTTTCTATACCTTCTTTTATAACCGCTTCATTTCTATTATCTAACTCTTTGTACTTATACATTTCATTTATTAATTCCATTAATGCAGATATAGCAGTATTAAATCCAAACTTTTCACTTAAGTCTTCTGTAACTTTCTTAAGAGTTGCATGTATAGTATATCTCATAGCCTTATCGTCTTTAGTTACGTCTCCCATTTCTATGTTAGATTTAGCTACGTCAACTAATTCATCTACTAATCTATAAACTCTATTTAAGAATCTAAAACATCCTTCAACACCTTGTTCCGACCAATCTAAGTCTCTTTCTGGTGGTGCTGCAAATAATACGAATAATCTAGCAGTATCTGCTCCATATTCATCTATTATTTCAAGAGGAGATACAACATTTCCTTTAGATTTACTCATTTTAGCACCTTCTTTAAGTACCATACCTTGAGTAAGTAAGTTTTTGAATGGTTCATTAAAGTCTATCATTCCCATTTCATTAAATGCCTTAACAAAGAATCTAGCATAAAGTAAGTGCATTATAGCGTGTTCTACTCCACCTATATACTGGTCTACTGGCATCCACTTATTAGCTACGTCTTTTCCAAATGGCTCAGTAGTATTTTTAGGATCTATATATCTTAAGAAATACCAAGAAGAATCAACAAATGTATCCATTGTATCAACTTCTCTTCTAGCCGACTTACCACAACAAGGACATTCAGTTGTCATGAATTCCTTAGAAGTAGTAAGTGGAGATTCTCCTTTTCCAGTGAACTCTATATCAGTTGGTAACAATACTGGTAGATTTTCTTGCTTTTCTGGAACTACACCACATTCTTCACAATAAACTACAGGTATAGGACATCCCCAGTATCTTTGTCTAGAAAGTAACCAGTCTCTTAATCTATAGTTGATAGTTTTCTTTCCTCTGCCCATTTCTTCTATCTTTCCAACTATTGATTCAAATCCTTCAGAAGCATCTAATCCATCAAACTCTCCTGAATTTACCATTTTATTGTCTTCATCTATAACTTCAACTATATTTAAATCGTACTTAGTAGCGAATTCATTATCTCGTTCATCATGAGCTGGTACTGCCATAACTGCACCAGTACCATAGTCAGCAAGTACATAGTTTGCTATCCATAAAGGTACTTTGTTTCCGTTTAATGGATTTATAACATATTTTCCTATAAACATACCTTCTTTTTCAGTATCTGTAGAAGTTCTTTCAATTTCAGTCATAGTATACATTTTAGCAACAAAAGCGTCTACTGCTTCTTCATATTCTGTTCCAGCTACTAATTCTTTAACTAATTCATGCTCTGGAGCAAGTACCATATAAGTAACTCCATATGTAGTGTCTGGTCTAGTTGTAAATACTGTTACAGATTTATCACTTCCATCTATATCGAAAGTTATTTCTGCTCCAGTACTCTTTCCTATCCAGTTTCTTTGCATTGTTTTAACCTTGTCTGGCCATCCATCTAAAGTATCTAAGTCATTTAATAGTTCTTCTGCAAAATGAGTCGTTTTAAAATACCATTGTTCTAAGTCTTTCTTAACAACTACTGAGTCACATCTTTCACATTCACCTTGTACCACTTGCTCATTAGCAAGAACTGTTTCACAAGAAGGGCACCAGTTAACAAAAGATTTCTTCTTATATGCTAATCCATGTTCTAAGAATTTTAAAAATATTTCTTGAGTAAACTTATAGTATTCTGGAGTTGAAGTTGCAACTTCTCTATCCCAATCATAGCTAAGTCCTAATAACTTTAATTGACCCTTCATATCTTCTATGTTTTCCATAGTCCACTTATGCGGATGTATTCCATGCTTTATAGCTGCATTTTCAGCTGGAAGACCAAATGAATCCCATCCCATTGGATGAAGAACATTAAATCCTTCCATTTTCTTAAATCTAGCTATAACATCACCTATAGAATAATTTCTAACATGTCCCATATGTATTTTCCCTGATGGATAAGGTAACATTTCTAGTGTGTAGTAACTTGGCTTTGATGAATCCTCTGTATTTGTCTTATACTGTTCATTTTCTACCCAAGTTTTTTGCCATTTAGCTTCAACTTCATTTGGTTTATAAACGCTCATTCAAATTTCCTCCTTATATAATTAGTTATTTTAATAAAAAATTTACTTCGCTCATGCCGCCAATGACCTATAAACCAGGTTCGCTGCTTAAGCAACATGTTGGCGAACTATTTCAAGCTTAGCAGTTAGTATTAAAACTTATCCACAAACCAAATAAGTTATAATACCTTAGAATATAAAAAAATCCTCAATCACTAAACATAATGTTTAGGGACGAGGATTATCTTCGCGGTACCACCCTAATTAGCCTATTTCTAGACTCTCTTAGATAGTTTTTATGCCAACTACGGCTAAATAGATATTACCTAGCAAGTTCAAAGGTATATTTTACTAGTTTTCACCACCACTAGTTCTCTGAAAAAATATATTCTTTTACTACTCTAGTCTATTTAATATTTTTAAATTTTCTAACTATAATAATTTATATTATCATCTTTATGATAGCGTGTCAACATCAATATATGGAGCATCTTTCCATAACTTTTCTAAGTTATAGAATCCTCTATTTTCTTCATTAAATACATGAACCATAACATCACCATAATCAAGAAGTACCCAAACTTGAGAATCATATCCTTCTTTTCCTCTTGGCTCTATTCCAAGTTTAGTTAATTCATCTTCTACGTTATCAGCTATAGCTTTTACTTGTCTTTGAGAAGAAGCTGTAGCTATAACAAAGTAATCACATAAACTTGAAACCGCACCTATGTTTATTATAGATATATCTTGTCCTAATTTATCATCTATTGCATCGTATATAACTTTTGTCATTTGTTCTACTGTCATATTATTTCCTCACTTTCCTAATTTTAAACACATTTAAATATTATACCATAAATATATATTTATACACCATGGTATTTTATTTTTTAATATTATTATTACCTTATAATGATTTTTCTTGCATAAGATAATTTCTAGCTTCTACAGTTCTTGGATGTATCAGTTGTCCATTATGAATAACAAATTTTATCGTATTATTAAAAGATGTTAATAAAGCTTCATCTAAATTGCCACTATAAGTTAATTCTCTCAATAAATTTACACTTGGAAAATCTCTATCTTCTTCTATCAAATCTGCTATATAAATTATTTTTTCTAATAAATTCATATTTTGTTTACCTGTAGTATGGTATTTAACTGCATTAATTATATCTTCATCATCTATGTTTAATTCATATTTTGCAATGTATGAACCTATTACACTATGCGACAATGCTAAATTTCCTTTTTCTAATTCATCTAATTCAATTTTATATTTATTTACATAGTACTCTACTTCTTCATTACTTAAATACTTTGCACAATCGTGTACAATTCCTGCTAAATATGCTTTCTCTTTACTATAATTATAAATTTCACTCAGCTTCATAGCACAATTTGCTACGTTTAATGAGTGTTTAAATCTTCTTTCTGGTAACATTTCTTTTACTCTATTATTAATATTCTCTAAATTCATTTATTCATCTCCATCTTTATATAATCCATTATTATATATATACTTTTCAACATCTTCAGGAACTAAATACCTTACAGATTTATTTTCTTTTAATTGGTCTCTTATATATGTAGATGAAATATCTAATGAAGGAACATAAACACTTATAATATTTGCACTATATTTTTTTATTAAGTTTTCGATTTTTTCTTGAGCTCTTAGTAAACTTATTCCTGGCCTAGTAGCAGCTATAAATGTTGCTAGTTTAAAATTTTCACTTACATCTTTCCACGTTTCAATTTCACATATAGCGTCTGCACCCGTTATAAAATGTATATCTATATTTTTATATGCTTGTTTAAGATATCTTAGTGTATCTATTGTATATGTTTTTTCGTTTCTTTTTATTTCTAAATCTAAAACTAAAAAATCATCATTATTCATAGTTGCAATAGTCACCATTTTGTATCTATCATATTTATTAGTTATGTTACTTTGTTTATGTGGTGGATTTCCTGATGGTATAAAAATAATTTTATCTAGTTTATATTTATCCTTAATAAACTCAGCAGTAGCTAAATGTGCATAATGTATAGGATCAAAAGTTCCTCCCATTATGCCTATTTTGATTTTTTTATTGGTTTTTTTAAAATATTCTAATTTAACAGTATTTTTTATCTCTGCTTCCTTAATCAGATTGTCAATACTCATTTTTCTTCTCCTTTATAGCAATTATATTATTATTGTATCATTATTTTCATAATATTAAAGGTTATAAATTATTTTTTGGTATATACTTATAGTTATACACAACATAAAGGAGATTTTTCATGGCTATAATTACTAAAATCGAAGTACAAAAGAAAAATAGTGACAGAGTTAACATTTATGTAAATGATGAATTTTTCATTGCTATATTTACTGAGTTAGTATATGCATTTAATCTAAAAAAGGGTATGACTATAGAAGAGGAAAATTTAAAACATATTTTAAAAGAGGAAATGTACACCAAAGCAAAAAATAAAGCTTTGAATATTTTATCTAAAGCTGACCAATCAGAGAAAAAGATACGAGAAAAATTATCTTCGGACTTTGAAGAAGATACAATAGATACTGTCATAGAATTTCTTAAGAAAAATAAATTTATTGATGATGATTTACTAGCTCAGAAAATAGTCAATACTAATATTAATTTAAATAAATGTGGTAAAAATAGAATTAAACAAAATCTATATAATAAAGGTATTGATAAACAATCTATTAATGAAGCTATTGCTGATATAGATAATGATGTTGAATTTGAAAATGCTTTATATTTAGCAAAAAAAAGATACGATAGAGTAAAAAATGAAGATAAAAGAAAAATATATCAAAAAATTTCTCAACATCTTGCTTATAAAGGATTTAATTACGATATTATAAAAAGAGTATTAAATAAGCTTTTAAATATAGATGAGTATAATGTATAATATGCATATTATTACTAAATAGGAGGCTTTATTTTGGGTGAAATTAAAAGATTAATTATAGGTGCAGTTAGTTTAGCGATAGGATTATACAATGTTATTCAACTATATAAACAAGATATCATAAAGTAAATTTTAAGAGATTATTAAACAATAATCTCTTTTTTACTCTAATATATTCTTTAACACCTAATCCTATAACTATAATATGATTTTAATTAAGGGAACTAAACACGATAAGATTTTTATTTTCATCTATCCAAAATTTTTGTTACTATATAATCTGCCATTTCCGATACTATAAGTATGTAAAATAAGGGTTTATTTTTTATAAAGGTTATAATGTATAATACGATACTACATATAACTGAAAATATAGCTAACTTGATTAGTTCACTATTATTATTTTCGAAAATGTATTCTATTAATTTCTCTATATTTATAGATTTTGCAATCATAGCTAGCACTATAAGTCTATCAATTATAAATAATACCCAAAACTCAAGCTTAAAGTGATTAAATAGTACTGTATATGTAGGTATAGCAAAAACTTCTTTCCATAATATAATTTTAATTATATTTTCTTTAACTTTAATATCCATCTTTTATCCTCTTATCTATTCGCTAATTTAATTATCTTATATTATTTTATACTTTGAAATTTTTTTATTCAATTAAATTAACCGCCGAAAATATAAACTATATATCATCTAATTTAGAAAATCATAAATAAATACTATTATTACATAAAACACCAAAATACTATTTTTTAGGAAATTCAAAATAGAGGTAACTTTATATTTTCTCCCTTTCTCCTGTATTATTAATTTTTATTAAAATTGTATAATCCTATACTTGAAGATACTAATCCAAATAGTAATACAGCTAATTCTACATCCCCTGTTTGGGGTGGTTTTATTGAATTTTCATTTCCACTGTCTGGTTTATTATCATCAGACTTACTTATATCTTTATCTGGTTTTATATTTTCGAGTTCTTTTAATTTTTCTTCTGCTTTAATTAGTTTTTCTAAGTTAGTTACTAATTCTTTTTCTTTTTCTGTAAGTCTTTCATAAGCATCTACAATCTCTGCTACTTGAGGTTTATCTTTTATAGTTATTTCTTCTGGTAGCTTATCTATCATTTCTATAACAGCATTTACTGAATCTTGGTTTGGCATAGCTTCAATAGTTATTCTTCCTTCTTTTTCATATGAAACTATTCCTAATTTTGTTATGAACCTTTCAAGAGATTCTTCTAATCCTCCAAATTCATTTATAATAGGTACATCATCAAAACAAGGGAAGTCATCTCCTCCTTCTGATAGAAAATAATTGGTTGCTACTACATATTTTTTATTCATATCTAACGGTTTATCATCTTTTATTATACTAACTATTCTTGATCCTGCACTTTGCTCAGGATCAAATGAATATGATATTCCTGCTACATGTGGAAATCCTCCACTGGGGGCTGGATAGTCTTTTATACCATGTTCTAATACTTGCTTTATTTGCGACCCTGTAAGAGTCTTTGTTACTGTTATATTACTCAAAGGAAGAACATCTATTATATCTCCTTTTGTTATATCTCCTTTAGGTATAGTCTTTCTTATATTCCCACCAGCATTTATAGCTATATCAGCATTTGTTTCATATAATATTGCATCGTTTATTAAATTACCCAAGTTAGTTTCACCAGTTCTTACATTTTGGCTATCTCCATCTAATATCGTAGTAGTTTTCCCTACTACTTTGGATAACATTAGCTTTTGAGCTTCCTTTATCTCATTAATCTTTGCATCAATAATTTCATCTGATTCATATGATAATGCTTCTTCTTTGCCGATTAACCTTGCACTTTTGTTTACTATAGTTTTTTCATTATTATCTATAGTTATTTTTACTTCCCCTATATTATTAAGGTATTCTCCGGCACTAACTATTAATGTATTGCCTACTATTTTTCCTTCATCTAATACAGTATGACTATTGCCATCTATTATTACATCTATGCCTTCAACTTGTTTTGCTATATCTATAGTTGTTGGGTTGATCGATTCATCCATACCAATATGAGAAAGTGCTATTATAACGTCTGCACCTTGACCTTTTAAAGATTTTACTTGCTTTTTAGAACTTTCTATAGGATTTTCAAAGTCTAATCCTATAACATTCTTAGGATTAGTTTTATATGTAGTCTCTGGAGTTGATAGGCCAAAAATTCCTACTTTAACTCCATTTATATATTTTATATCATTTTCTTTTAATATATTGCTCCCTTGTTTTGATATATTTGATGCTATTATTTCAAAACCATTATCTTTGCTTGCTATAGATGCTAATTCTAATAACCTTTCATATCCATAATTAAAGTCATGATTTCCAGGAACCATATAATCATATCCTGCAAATTTCATCAAAGTAACCGCATCCATACCTTTGTTTAAGTTAACGAATGGTAGTCCATGTAAGTTATCTCCTGCATCTACTAACATCGAATTTGGTACATTTTTTTTTAAAGTAGCTATATTTCCTATTTGAATTTTATTGCCCTCTTGCACATATCTACCATGTATATCATTTGTATGAAATATTGTTATTTCCGTTTTATCACTTTCATCTTTTGTATTTTCATTGTTATCTTCTTCTTTTTCTATTTTAGAGTCAACTATTATTGGTTGTGCCGATTCTCCATTAGTAGCTTCTTGTGCATAAATAGTAAATATCTGTGTTATAATCACTATTGTAATCATCAATGACACTAAATATCTTCTGCTTTTTTTCATTAAAATTCTCCCTGTAAATATTTTTTCTTAGTAAATACATTTAAAATTATAACATATTCTATTTATTTATAGTTTTAATTCTTATAACGTTGATTTTTTATAAAAAATCATTTATTTTCTATTCTTGTTAAGCCTCTATGTCTTTTCATATTTACTTATTTATTTTAATCAATTTTATTTTCATTATTTAATAGTACGCTATATTAAATGATACAATAATAATAAATATATTTCAAAATACAAATACTATATTAACTACTAAAATATAAGGAGAATTTTATGATAGATTTAGTTTTACTTGGATCTGGTGGTAATATGCCAATGCCTAATAGATTTTTATCTTCTTTATTTATAAATTATAGAGGTAGAAAAATACTTATAGATTGCGGTGAAGGAACTCAAATTTCTATGAAAATGAAAAATTGTGGTTTTAAAAATATAGACTTAATATGTATAACTCACCTTCATGGGGATCATTTTAATGGACTTATTGGACTTTTATCCACTATTGCAAATAGTTCTAGAACTGAAGATTTAACTATAATAGGTCCATATGGAATAAAAGAACATATGAATGCCGTTAGAGTATTAGTTGAATACTTGCCATACAATATAAATGTCATTGAAAATCCTCATGGATCCTTCTCTTTGTGCCATGAGTATTTAAAAGATATAGAGATTTCAACTATTGAGCTAGAACATTCAACAGAATGCTTAGGCTACAGCTTATATTTTAAAAGATGCCCGAAGTTTAATAAAGATAAAGCTACTTTAAATAATGTGCCTACTATTTTATGGCAAAAACTTCAATCAGGAAAAAGTATTACAATGGATGGATTTGAATACAAACCAGAGATGGTTTTAGGAGATGATAGAAAAGGTATTAAAATTAGTTTCGTAACAGATACTAGGCCTATATTTTCAATACCTGAATTTATAAAAGATAGTGATTTATTTGTTTGCGAGGCTATGTATGGTGATGATATGGATATTTCTAAGGCTGTTAAAAATAATCATATGACTTTTAGAGAAGCTGCAAATTTAGCAAGATTAGGTAATGTTAAAAAACTACTTTTAACTCACTTTAGTCCTTCTCTTGAAGATCCGTATAAGTATATAGACAATGCTACTACTATTTTTCAAAACACAATAATTGGATATGATCAGTTAGAACTTAATTTAAATTTTAAAGATTAACTTAATAAACGATTAATTTCATTATGTAATAGAGCCAAGTATTGTTCTATACTAAACTTTTTTAAATTTTCTATGACACTCAATTGTATGAGTGTCATAGAAACTATACTCTTTTAAATATTTTGTAAGAATTACATTTTAGCATAGTTGATTATAATAAGTTTTGTTTATTATTTACATACATTTCCTGCTACATTTAATATATCCCACGTTCTAGCAAATGGTGGTGCATAACATAAATCTAACATACCTAATTGACTAGTTGTTAACTTTCCAAATATAGCTGTAGCTATTACGTTAGTTCTTTGAACTGCATCTTTAAATCCAGCCACTTGTCCCCCTAATATTACCTTTGTATTTGTATCATAAACAATCTTTACATATATCTTATCTCTACCAGGATAGTAGTTAGTTTGGTTAAAATCAGATATAAATTTAACTTTAAAATCTAGTCCTAGTTTTTGAGCTTGACCTTCTGTAAGACCAGTTGAACCAGCTTCCATGTTCATAACCTTTAAACAACTCGAACCTAATGAACCTTGGAATGTACTGTTAGTTCCTGCTAAGTTTTCCCCAACTATTCTTCCTAATTTATTAGCTCCCGTTGCTAATGGTACATAAGTATCTTTACCACTAACTATATTTTTTATAGTTGCACAGTCTCCTGCTGCGTATATATCTTCTATAGAAGTTCTACCAAACTCATCAACTACTATTGCACCATTTGGTAACATTTCTATACCACTATCTTTCAAGAATGCTGTAGCTGGTCTAACTCCAGTAGCTATTATAACTACATCTGCATCAATTTCTCCTTTATTAGTTATAACTTTTTCTACCTTAGTTTCTCCAACTAATTCAGAAACAAGTTCTTCTAACCTTAAGTCTACATCATGTCTTATTATTTCGTCTTCTAAAATATCTGTTATCTCTTTATCAAAAACTTGTTCTAGTATTCTATCACTTGCTTGGAATACAGTTACATTTTTCCCTAATTGCTTAGCTGCTTCCACTGCTTCTAACCCTATAAACCCAGCACCTATTATAATTATATTCTTGTTTTCTTCTTTATTTAATAATTCTTTTATCTTTATTCCATCTGCCATACTCTTTAATGTAGAAACATTTTGTAATTGAACGTTTTTTATAGGAGGTATTATGCTACTTGCTCCCGTTGCTATCATTAATTTATCATAAAAATCTTCAAACTCTACTCCAGTTTCTATATTTTTAACTGTAACCTTTTTATTAATTACATCAACATTAACAACCTCATGAAATATATTTAAATCAATTCCAGTTTCTCTAAATTCTTCTGGACTTCTTGCTATCATATTATTTGCATCATCAAAGAAACCACCAACAAAATATGGTAATCCACATGCTCCAAATGATACTACCTCAGTTTTTTCATAAACCACAACTTCATACTCTGGTTGCATTCTTTTTAATTTTGCGGCTGCACTCATACCCGCCGCAACTGCCCCTACTATTATAACTCTCATCTTTAATCCTCCTAAAATAGTCACACTCATATATTAAGTTTATGTTTTCATTAATATTATATATACCCATTTCTAATTATCCTATTAACATATTTTTTATATGAAAATTCACATCATAATACATTTCATTACAATTTTTGTAATTTCATTTAATTATTTTAAGTAAAAAATAAAAAGCATCTGTAAAAACAGATGCTTTATTTGAACTATCTTCTTGATGCTCTTTTTGTTGGTTTCCCTTTTTTAGTAACATCTTCAGCTTTAACCTTAGCCTTAGCTTGTTCATGTCCTGGGAACACTATTTTAGGCTCTTCTAAATTCTTTTTATATACAGTAAACTTAAATCCTATAGCCTGAACAAATTCAGCTCTTAAAGCTTCACATACTGCATTTGCAGTTTCTTTAGTGTCAAGTCCTGCATTTTCTAGTATTGTTACTTTAACTATTTCTCTAGTTCTTAACATATCATCAAGTTGCTCTAAGAAACTTTCTGTTACACCTTCTTTACCTATTTGAGTAACAGGCTTTAAAGTATTTGCTATTGATCTTAAGTATGCTCTTTGTTTTCCTTTTAACATATTTCCACCTCTTTTATTCTAGTTGTAGAATTCGAATTCTAATTCGTAAATTCTAACAGTGTCTCCATCTTCAATTCCCATTTCTCTAAGTCTGTCAAATACACCTTGACCTTCCATAGCTTTTTGGAAGAATTGAAGTGATTCCATATCGTCAAAGTTAACAGAGTACATAATTCTTCTAAGTGCTTTACCTTTAACAACATATACTCCATCTTCTATTTCTATCGTTAATGCTTCGTCTTCTTGTACATCTAATTCTGGTTTATACATTTCTTCTTCTGTAACTAACTCTATATCTTCAACTTCATTTAATAATTGAGAGACATATGCTATTACATCATCTATGCCTTGACGAGTAGCTGCAGACATTTTAAATACTTTATAACCTCTACCTTCTAACTCGTTTTTAAATTCTTCAAATATACTTTCATCTTCTAATATATCTATCTTATTAGCTACTACTACTTGTGGTCTTGAAGATAATTTTTCATTATACATTTTAAGTTCATCATTTATTTTATCAAAATCTTCTAACGCATCTCTACCTTCTAGTCCAGATATATCTACTATATGTATTAATACTTTAGTTCTTTCAACATGTCTTAAGAAATCATGACCTAATCCTACACCTTCAGCAGCACCTTCTATAAGACCTGGTATATCAGCTAATACAAAACTATCTCCAAACTTCGTTTGAACGACCCCTAAATTAGGAGTTAAAGTTGTAAAGTGATAATTAGCTATCTTTGGCTTAGCTTTAGTAACAACTGATAAGAATGTAGATTTACCTACATTAGGGAATCCTAAAAGACCTACATCTGCTATCATCTTAAGCTCTAAAGTTATCCATCTTTCTTGTCCATCCGTACCTGATTTTGCGAAAGCTGGAGCTTGCCTTACTGCGTTTGCGAAGTGTTGGTTTCCTTTTCCACCCCTACCTCCTCTTGCAATTACCGCTCTATCGCCTTCTTCTTTTAAGTCAGCTAAAATAAGACCTGTCGCTTCATCTCTTATTATTGTTCCTGCAGGAACTTTAAGAGTTAAATCATCTCCATTTTTACCTGCTCTTTTTCCTTTTGTTCCGTCTCCACCTGGTTCTGCTAAATATTTTCTTTGGTATTTAAAATCCATTAATGTTCTAAGACCTAAATCAACTTCAAATATAACACTAGCACCATTTCCTCCGTCTCCACCATCTGGACCACCGGCTGGAACGTACTTTTCTTTTCTAAATCCTACTGCACCATTCCCACCATTTCCGGCTTTAACGAAAATCCTTGCTTTATCTATAAACACATTAATCACCTACTTGATTATAACTTTTTTATTTATTTTTACCAAAACAAACATATATAATTCTATAAATATCTATTTACAAGAAAAAGGAGTGTATTAACACTCCTTTTTGGCATATTACTCAGCTATTGATACTGGATATACACTTACTTTCTTTCTTTTCTTATCTTTTCTTTCGAATTTAACAGCACCGTCAACTAATGCAAATAAAGTGTCATCGCCACCTTTACCTACGTTAGTTCCTGGATGTATCTTAGTACCTCTTTGTCTTACTATTATACTACCAGCAGTTACTACTTGTCCGTCGAATCTCTTAACACCTAATCTCTTAGCTATAGAATCTCTACCGTTTTTAGAAGATCCTACCCCTTTCTTAGATGCAAGTAACTGTAAGTTCATGTTTAACATATGGAGTCACCCCCTACTTTTTTAAGATTTTTATATTTTTGGGATATTCCCGTTTAATTCCTTCAATAGATAATTGAAAATGGTTTAATAATAGCTGAGAATCTTTTAAGTAATCATCTTTGACAATACACTCTATATGACCTTCTTTTCCTATTACTTTATCAAATTCAACCTTCACTAATTTGTCTAAAGAATTTATAACTGCAATAGCATTAGATGTAACTGCAGAACATACTATATCATAACCTATTTCAGCGAAATCAGCATGACCCTTTAAACAAAATCCTTTTAGTGAAAAGTCATCATCATAATAATATTTAACTTTTATCATTACTTAAACCAACAATTAAGCGTTTATCTTTTCGATAACTATCTTAGTGTATGGTTGACGATGTCCTTGCTTTCTTCTGTAGTCTTTCTTAGCTTTATACTTGAAAACTACTATTTTCTTAGCTTTACCTTGTTCAACAACTTTTGCTTGAACAGAAGCACCTTCAACAACAGGAGCTCCAACTACTAACTCTCCATCTTTAGTGCAAGCTAATACTTCGTTTAAAGTAACAACATCACCTGCGTTAGCTTCTAACTTTTCAACGAATAATACATCACCTTCAGCAACTTTATATTGCTTTCCACCTGTTTTAACTATAGCGTACATTAAATACACCTCCTCGGTCTTAAACTCGCCATGTAGGTACTTCCCCTAGGAAGTTTCAACCTCTTCTGTGCGGCATTACAGTTATTAATATTACTACTTTGTTGTCGATTTGTCAACTAAGTATTATAAATTATATTTATTTTTTCGTAATTTAATTTACTGCTATTCTCTAACATTATTATTATATCATATTTTCTGCTAATTTTTTCAATTATGTCCATAAATTTTTTATTTATTACATTATATAAATTATCATTTAATTGAATAGTAATATCATTGTATGATGTATGTTGACTAATCCTAATAACTTCTTTTTCTATAGTATCTATTAAATAATTAACTGATTTTGTATAAGCCTTACCTTCGCATTCAATACATTCATCTAAGTAATACTTATCTATAGAATCTTTTTCCCTTCTTCTTGCTACTTCTACTAGCCCTAACCTAGTCATACCTAAAACTTCAGATTTTCTTTTATCTTTTTGCAATTCTTCTTCTAGTGTTTTTAAAAGTACTTCCTTATGTTTACCTTTATGCATATCTATAAAGTCTATTATAACTATTCCACCAATATCTCTAAGCTTTAATTGCTTTGCAATTTCTACTGCTGCTTCTATATTGGTTTGATACACTGTTTCTCCTAGCTTTAAACTTCCTGTAAACTTTCCTGTGTTAACATCTACAACTGTAAGAGCTTCTGTTTTTTCTATTATTAAATATCCTCCACTTTTTAGCCATACCTTTTTATTTAAACATTTTTCTATTTGATTATTAACTCTATATAAATCAAACACATCTTTATCTTCTTCTAATGCTAGTTTTTCTACATATTCTTTGTTTATAGATTTTAATATGCTTTTTAATTCTTCATATTTCACACTATCGTTAGTTATTATTTTTTCTACATATTCATTTACATTATCTTTTACATATTTAGTTGCAACGTCTAAACCTTTATATAAAAGTTTAGGGCCCATCCCTAATTTATATTCTTTCAAAATATTTTCATATTGTTTCTTTAATTCTTCTATATCCGCTTCTAATTCTTCTTTACTACACCCTACGGCTTCTGTTCTTATGATTAACCCTAAATTTTCTTTATTTATAGATTTAGCAATTTTCTTTAATCTAAATCTTTCTTTTTCTTCAGTGATTTTATTTGATATAGTTGTCCTGTCATTTGACGGTATATAAACTAAATACCTTCCAGCTAGACTTATTTCAAGATTCAACTTAGCCCCTTTAGTTCCTACCTCTTCTTTATTTATCTGTACTAAAATTTCTTGTCCAGACTTTATAATATTGTCTTTTTTTAATTGAAGATATGCTAATTTTTCAGAACCAACATCTACAAAGCAAGCATCTATTCCAGGAAGTACTTTTTTTACTATGCCTCTATATATGTTAGATACTTTTTTTTCTTTTTTATTATCTTCTATAAATATTTCACTTAATTTATCGTCTTCAAGTATAGCAGTCTTCTGAGATGCTACTAGTGATTCTATTATTATTTTTTTCATAAATTTGCTCCTTGCATAAACAATATATATCTAAATAAAATATCTTACTATATAAAAAAAGGTGGTTTTACCCACCTTTTTATCTACATAGGAGATACTAATCGTCCATCTTCTACTACATATAAATCTCTTCTTAATATATCTACATCTAATGGGTCTATTTCCAATTCTAACATTTCTAATATTTTAGGAATAAACACAGAATTGTTTAAGTTTGCTTTAGATCCTGTAGCAATCATAGCTTCTAAAGTTATAATCTTGTCACTTAAGTCTAATACATCAAACTGTTTTATCATTGGTCTTATATTAGATTCTACTATTTTTCCTTTTTTATTTTTCTTAGTTATCATTATTTCTTCTTGACTCATAAATTCTAATATTTTAGATTTTATAAACTCTTTACTTAAAATCTTTTCAAGTTCTATAGTAAATATATATTCTCCATATTCTATAGTTGATGCTAACGATGGAGTTTGCTTAGTTATTTCCATAGCTTTTATGAATTCTATACCTTTTGGTAATTGTTCATTCATTCTACTTAAGTATTCTTCTACACTTAAATCATCTTCTATTTCAACGTCTACATACTCTCCTTGACTTTCCGTCCCTAAAGCTAAGGCATTTCCATAACTTATCTTCGGGTGAGGGTTAAACCCTTGAGAATGAACCAACTCTATCTCAGCTCTTCTAAATGCTCTTTGTAACAATTGTTGTAAATCAAGATGTGATATGTATATCATATCTCCTTCTTTATTGAACTTAGTTCTTATTATTTTACTCATAATTAACACATCCCCCTTCCGATATCATGCGCATTTATACCACATGCATTACACTTATGTCTACAGTCAGGAGTAATTACATCTTGTCTTGCTTTTTCGTTTTCTCTAACTAAGAATTTCTTAGTTACTCCTACATCTATATGATCCCAAGGGAATACTTCTTCATATTCTCTTTCTCTATTTGCATAGAATTCTATAGAAAGGTTATTTTTTTCCATAGCTTCTTTCCATGTATCTAAATTAAAGTGTTCAGACCATCCATCGAATTTTGCTCCTGCTTTAAATGCATCATATATAGCTTTACCAATTCTTCTATCTCCTCTAGCTACTACGGCTTCCATTAAGCTAGTCTTAGAATCATGATAATTGTACTTTATATTATTATTTTTAAGTTTCCTAACTAAATGTCTTTGTTTTTCTATAACTGTTTCTGTACTATCTTGGCCATGCCATTGGAATGGTGTAAATGGCTTTGGTACAAATGTAGATGTACTTACTGTAACCCCAAAGCTTCTCTTTAATTTCCCACCATGAACTTGTCTATAGGTATCTATAACATCATAAGCAAGTTTAGCTATACCATCTAAGTCATCATATGTTTCTGTCGGAAGACCTATCATGAAGTATAATTTAACACTATTCCAGCCCATTTCAAATGCTTTTCTTGTTGCATTTTCTAAGTCTTCTTCACTTACACCTTTGTTTATAACATCTCTTAATCTTTGAGTTCCTGCTTCTGGAGCAAAAGTAAGTCCTGATTTTCTCACTTGTTGAATTTTTTCTGCTATTTCCATAGAGAAGTTATCAAGTCTTAGTGATGGAAGTGATATTCCTATGTTTCTAGAGGCATATTCATTTACTAAATAATCTGTAAGTTCTTCTAATTGGCTATAATCACTTGTACTTAAAGATGATAATGATATTTCATCATACCCTGTATTTTTAACCATGTTTGCTAATACTTCTTTAAGTCTTTCTACACTTTTTTCTCTTATCGGTCTATATATCATACCAGCTTGACAGAATCTACATCCTCTTGTACATCCTCTGAATAACTCTAAAACTATTCTATTATGCACAGTATCAATAAATGGTACTATTAGTTTTTCAGGATATGATACTGTTTCCATATCTTTTATTATTCTCTTATGAGGATTAGCTGGTATTCCTTCTCTATTTGGAAGTACTGATTTTATTGTATTATCTTCATTATATTCAACATCATAGAAACTTGGTATATAAACACCTTCTATTGAAGATATGTTATATAAGAAATCTTCTCTAGTAGTTTTATTTTTCTTCCATTCTTTATAAGCATTTACAACTTCTAAGTTTACTTCTTCACCTTCTCCTAATATTACTATATCAACAAAATCAGCTAGAGGCTCAGCATTGTATGCACAAGGTCCACCAACTAATATGAATGGATCTTCTAACTTTCGTTCTTCTCTTAGTAGCGGTATATTAGCTAAATCTAATATATTTAATATATTAGTATAAGAAAGTTCATATTGAAGCGTAAATGTTACAAAGTCAAAATTAGTTATTGGTTGTCTTGACTCTAATGCAAATAAAGGTATATTTTTTTCTCTCATTATATTTTCCATATCAACCGCTGGAGAATATACTCTTTCACAAAATACGTCTTCATCTTTATTTATTACATCATATAATATATGACTTCCTAAGTGACTCATCCCAACTTCATATAAATCCGGGAAACATTGAGCATATCTTATTAGGCTTTCATTTGATGTATCTTTATGTACTGAGTTAATCTCGTTTCCAAGATACCTAGCAGGCTTTTCAACCTTCTTTAAAATTCTTTTTAAGTCTACCTTGTTCATGTATCTTAAAACCTCCAATAAGTTTATTATTTTCTAGACATAGATATTATTATACACGATATGATATTATGTATCAAAATATTATTAACTATTTAAATATAGTTTTTCCAATTTGTTTCCTTATTATAGTAAATAATATTAAATTTTATTTTAAAAGCTACCGTGAAAAGTAGATTTTAAAATTTATGTTTTTATTTATACTGTAACAATCTATTTTAAAGTTATATTTCTAACATTTTTTTATTAAAAGTGTGTTATATTATATTTATAATCATAGTTTTTATCCTACATTAAATTATTTTGTTTGAGTACATACTATGTGGGTATAATCTTAATATAATGTTATTTTTAGGAGGATTTATAATGAGTAATGTATTTGAAATAAAGAAAGATATTTATTTTACAGGTGTTGTAGACAAAGATTTAAAAGTATTTGATATAATAATGGAAACAGAGTTTGGAACTACTTATAACTGTTATATAATAAAAGATGAAAAGACAGTTTTGTTTGATACTGTAAAACCAAACTTTAAAGAAGACTTTTTGAAAAATGTATCAGAAGTTACTGATATAGCTGATATAGATTATGTTGTAATTCATCATACGGAACCTGATCATGCTGGTAGCTTAAAGTATCTTTTAGATTTAAATCCTAATATAGAAGTTTTCTGTACGAATGCAGCCAAGATGTACTTAAGTGAACAGATAAATAAACCATTTAAGTGTCATGTTATAAAAGATGGCGAAACTTTAAATATAGGCAAAAGAAATATTAAATTTATAACTGCTCCATTCTTACACTGGGCAGATACAATGTTTACTTATATTGAGGAAGATAAGACTTTATTTACTTGTGATGCTTTCGGATGTCATTTTGCTAATATTGATGCTGATGCTGTAGAAAATGAAGATTACTTAAAATCAACTAAACACTACTATGATTGTATAGTGAAGCCTTTTGCTAAGCATGTGTTAAATGCTATAAATAAGGTGGTTGACTTAAAGATAGATTTCGATACAATTTTAACTTCTCACGGTCCAATACTTACTAAAGATCCTATGGCAGCCGTTAAAAGATATTTAGATTGGTCAACGGAAGTTATAAATACTACTAACCAAAATCAAGTGGCTATATTCTACTTATCCGCTTATACTAATACACTAGAAATGGGTAAAAAAATAGAAGAAGGACTAGTTTCTGAAGGAGCTAAAGTTACTTTATATGATTTAGAAACTATGAATTTAAAAGAAATGCATGATGCTGTCGTAATGTCAAAAGTTATATTATTAGGATCTCCAACTATAAACAGAACTATGGTTAAACCTATGTGGGACTTATTTTCTACAATAGATCCTATGGCTAATCAAGGTAAATTTGCAGGAGTGTTCGGTTCATATGGTTGGAGTGGAGAAGGTATAACTATGGCTGAAAATTTATTAAAATCAATGTCATTTAAAATGCCTGTTGAGACAATTAAGAAGAAATTTTTTCCAAGTCAAGATACTTTAAATGAATGTTTTAATTTCGGTGTTGAATACGGTAAGTTAATTAAATAATATGATAGTTTCCCTTACTATAAAAATAGAGTATTATGTTTTTTAACATAATACTCTATTTTTTTAATTTTATAATTTAAGTTCTTTGACTTTCAGTTTTTCTAACTTCTCTCCAAGAAAGTTCTCCTCTATCTAACGCCTTTACAAATATCTCCGCTGAAGCTAAATTGGTAGCTACAGGAACATGATAAACATCACATAATCTAATTAATGCTTGTATATCTGGTTCATGAGCTTGAGATGTAAGTGGGTCTCTTAAAAAAATTACTAAATCTATATCTTGAGATACTATCAATGAACCAATTTGTTGGTCACCTCCAAGCGGACCTGATGCGAGTCTATTTATTTTCAAATCAGTTGCATCCATAATCTTTTTGCCTGTAGTTCCAGTTGCATATATTCCATATTTTTTTAATATAGCTTCATATCCTATACAAAAGCCAATCATTGTGTTCTTCATTTCATCATGTGCTATTAATGCAATATTCATATGTCCTCCAAATTTATTAAAAGTTTATTTTCTTTCTTCTCATACATACATTTAAAACTAATCCTAAATTTGCTAAAGATGTTAGCAATGAACTACCTCCATAACTTATAAATGGTAGTGTTACACCAGTTACAGGAATTAACGCCATCGTCATACCTATATTTTGGATAATTTGGTAAGCAAACATACTCATAACTCCAATTACAATAAGTGTACCATAAAAATCTTTTGCTTCCCGAGATATTACAATCATTCTAGTTAAAAATAGAGCATACAAACTTATTACAATTATCATTCCTATAGCTCCTAACTCTTCTCCTATAACTGCAAATATAAAATCACTTTCTTGAACTGGTAAAAAACCTTCTTGATTTTGAGTTCCATTATATAGACCTTTTCCAGTTACGCCTCCTGAACCTATGGCAATCATAGACTGCATTACTTGATAATTACCTTTTAATGTAGGATCTTCTGGATTTAAAAAAGCTTCTATTCTATCTTTTTGATGAGGTGCCATAACCAGATATATAAGAGGTAATGATACTAGTATAACTACTACTCCTCTTTTTATTAACTTTATATCTAGCCCAGCTGTAAATAACATACCTACTATTATACAGCTGAATACTATAGCTGTGCCTAAATCTGGTTGAGCAAATAATAAACCTAAAAAAGGAACCGCATATACAATCACAGGTACTATTTCCTTTATAGTATTTAACTTGCCTTTTCTATATTCTACTATTTTCGCATAACTTAATATAAATGTTAATTTAACTAGCTCCGAGGTTTGAAAATCTAGTGGCCCTAAATTTAGCCATGATCTAGCTCCTCCTCTTTCCGCTCCAATTCCTGGAATTAAAATTATAGCTAATAATATCAAACTAATTATATATAATGCTTTGTAATGTTTTCCTAAAAAATTATAGTCAAACAAAAGTATTCCTAATATCATAACCATTCCTAATCCAAAAGCTAAACTTTGTTTATATATTTGTCCATAGTTCCCTGTATCTTGTACATGGGTAGCACTACTTAATACTACCAATCCAAAACAAAATATAGCAAGGACTGTAATTATAAGTTTCCAATCTAATCGCTTTATTAATTTAATGGTAGATTTATATTCTATCATGAGCTCACCATCTTCCTAACTTTATGAATATAAAATCATTTTCTTTATTAATGAAAATAAAGGGGGATTTTATTCCCCCTTAAAATATATTTATATACTTCTACCTCTTATATGTTTTAGCGGTATATTCGCAACTAACGCAGATACTGGCATATCATCTTCATTCCCTCTTGCCTTAGACATTTTAATTTCAAGACCTTCTTCTTCTATTTCTGCATAATTTGCTATGACTTTAAGAATATCTGTTTTTATCATATCTAAAAGTTGTGGAGAACAATCCACCCTATCATGCACTAAAACTAATTTTAATCTTTCTTTTGCAACAGATTTACTAGCCTTAGGTTCGTTAGAAAAAACTTTAAATAAATCTAACACGGATATATCCCCCCTTACTACTTGGCCATACCAAACATTTTCTTAATTTTACTAAAGATATTATTATCAGTTTCTACTTCTATTAAAGGTACATCATTACCTAATATTCTTTGAGCAATATTTTTGTATGATTGTCCTGCACTAGACTTGGAATCTAAAATTGCTGGCTCTCCCTTATTTGTAGATACTATTATACTTTCATCATCAGGAACTAATCCTAATAATTTTATTGCTAAAATTTCTATGATATCTTGTTTATCCATCATATCTCCACGTCTTATCATATCTTGTCTTATTCGGTTTATAACTAGTTGAATATCTTTAATTTCATGTGCTTCTAATAAACCTATAATTCTATCTGCATCTCTTACAGCAGATACTTCTGGATTTGTTACTACTATCGCTCTATTTGCTCCAGCTATAGCATTCTTAAATCCTTGTTCAATACCTGCTGGACAATCTATTAGTACATAATCAAATGTTTCTCTAAGTTTGTCACATAACTCAGACATTTGATCTACTGACACTGCATTTTTGTCTCTTGTCTGAGCAGCTGGTAGTAAATATAGATTATCAAATCTTTTATCTTTTATTAATGCTTGTTTTAATCTGCATGTTCCCTCAACAACATCTACAATATCATAAACAATCCTATTCTCAAGACCCATAACTACATCTAAGTTTCTAAGTCCGATATCTGCATCTACTATAACTGTTTTCTTGTTTTCCAAGCTTAGAGCAGTTCCTAAGTTTGCTGCGGTAGTAGTTTTTCCAACTCCACCTTTACCAGATGTTATAACTATAACTTCGCTCATATTACTACCCCCTATGGATTTATCCTTATTATTTTATTATTTTTGGTAAATAACTTTCTATCACTATTGTACCATCACTTACCAAGGCTATCTCTGGGCTAACTAGTTTTTCTTCTTCATAATTTTCATCATCTGGAGCTTCTGCTATATTTTCTGCTATTTGCAATACTTTTGCATTAAGATTATTAGCAACAACATATGCATTTTCATTACCTATTGATCCTGCATGTATAAATCCTTTTACACTTCCCATTACAATAACATTCCCATTAGCTACAATCCTTGCACCAGGATCTACATTTCCCATAACAACTACATTTGAAGTGGAGCTTACTTGTGAACCTGATTTCATATCTGCCATTACAATTATATCACCATCAAATTCAATATTTTCTCCTGATCTAAGATTATTAACATATTTAGTTTGAAAATTACAATCTTCTTTCCTTTCATACGCTTCAACAAACTCTACATCAAACCTGGATAAAATATCGTCTTTTATCTCTATAATTTGTATATCACTTAAACAATCACAATTAATTGCACAAATTTTAGCACCATTAAAAAAACCTACAGATGATTCTAGCCTATCTACTATACCTTGCTTTATCTCATCAAAAGACGCAACTCTTTTAATATTTACTATTATCCCTCTTTTACTACCTTTGAACTCAACTAGTTCTTTGACATCAAAATCTTTCAAAGACATAACAACCTCCAGAGTGATATATCATTTTATATATTCTGCAAAAAAACCTTAATTCCTCTTATTTTTTCATTTGTGATACAAAATTTATATCTTTATTTTTAAATTTATCAGAATCATCTTTAACTTTACTTTCTTCTGATTTTACTCTATCTTCACCTAATCCAAAGTAATTACCCATAACTTCTCTAACCATTAGCATTGCATAGCTACTACTTTCACCTTGTGGTATCATAGCTACTACTGCAATTTCAGGATCATCTGCTGGCGCAAATCCTACACTCCATGCAAATGCTCCATAACTTTCCTTATACTGATCTATCTTTTCATCATTAATTTTAGGGTTTAATTCTTTTATCGCTTTTCTTAAGTAAGCCACATTAACTCTATCTACATTCTCTAATTTTACATGTACACCATCTTTTAATTCTTCTTCTAATTTGTTTATTTCTTCTTCTTTTAATTCTTTATTTTTTAATTCTTCTTTTATTTCTAATTCTCTTTCTTTTGATAATTCCTTTTCTCTTTCTAGTTTCATTTTTTTAGAAAGTTTAATCGCTTCTTCAGTAGATACCCCATATGATGCCATATGATTTATCAAATATTCATATTCATTTTCAGTAGGTATTTTACCACTTTTTTCTGCCGTACCAGTTTTTCCCGCTACACTAACCGGCAAATTAACGAATAAACTTTTAGCCGAACTTTGAGTTGTAACTCTTTTCATACCTTCAGTTAAATGTTTTAAATTTTCACTATCATTAAATTCTATTTTTTCTTTTTTATTTTCATCAATCGTTACTGATGCGTAATCACTTGATATTACTTTATCTACAGCTGATAGTTCGACCAAATCACCACCATTAGCAATAGCAGCTGTATACCTTGCTATTTGTGCTGGTGTATATTGATTTTCACCTTGTCCTATTGCTAAGTTAAATGTATCTGCAGTACTCCATTTAGCAAATTTTAAATGATCAAATACTATTTTATCAGCAAAGTATTCTATTTTATCTTCTTTAACATTTAGTTTAGCTAATCTGTTCATAGCTTCAACTCTATTAACTGTTTTATCTTCTTCCGCCCATTTAATAATCTCTTCTATTCTAGCTTCATACTTACCTTTATCTTTTTTCTTTGTTATATCAGTAAAAGCATTAGCCATCTCTTTATCAAGAAATCTCCTTAATAAAGCTTTTGCTGATTCTAATTTTGCTTGTATACTTGGAACTTTACCTTCTCTTTCATATATTTCTTCATTTAGTCCTGTATAATCATCCAATCCAAACTTTTTAGCATATTCTAATATATCATTTGGTCCAATTTTCACTTGTGGATCCTTACCACCTATCCAATTTTTACCACTTCCTATTGTATAGAAATATATATTGCATGATTCTTGGATTGCTTTATATAAATTAGTATATCCGTGATTGCCTCTAGATTTATGCCATATATAATCTGCAAAAGGTCTTGAACCTAATTTAATTACACCAGTATCATTTATTGCATAATTAGGATCTAACCCATTATCTATTGCCGCCATTCCTGTTACCATTTTAAATGTAGAGCCTGGTTGGAAAACCCCTTGTGTAGCTAAGTTCACCTGAGCACTTGGTGATAACACATCATTTTCATTTTCACGTTTAAAATATTTTTTGTAATCGTCATATGATATACCATTTACAAGCTTATTTGGATCATAATCAGGATAACTTGCCATAGCTAAAACATCTCCAGTTTTTACATCTATAGCTATTAAAGCTCCTGACTTTGCATTTGGTGCTGGTGTTGAGAAGTTCTTATTACCAAATGGACTTTGGAAAGTTCCTCCTGTTCTAGCAGCATCTATAGTCCTTTTTAATACATCTTCTGCCGTTGCTTGTAAGTCTTTGTCTATACTAAGATATACAGTATCTCCAGATTTAGGTTCTGAAACTTCTAATTCTTTAGTAACTCTACCTAAAGCGTCTACTTGAACTTTTTTATATCCATCAACACCTTTTAATTGTTCTTCAAAACTTTCTTCTATTCCTGTTTTCCCTACAGTATCGCCTTTATAGTATTTTTTATCACCTTCATAGTATTCTTTGTCTTCTTCTTTATTTAAATCATCAGTTAAATAATAGTTCTCGTCACTTGATGACATTTTTCCTACATATCCAACTATATGTGATGCTAAATTTGCTTCTGGATAATCTCTTACTGGTTCAACAGCTACTGAAATCCCCGGTAATTCAATAGCACTTTCTTCTATTTGAGCTATTGTTTTTTGATTAATGTCTTTAGCTATTGTTACTGGTTTGTATCCCGAATATCCTTGTGATTTTATAAGGTCTCTTACAATAAGTATTTTTCTTGCATCTTTGTCACTTAACTTTTTATTAATTTGATAATTTTTACTGTTTCTAATTTCTTTAAAAGCATTTTTTGCACTTATGTTAGAATTTTTTATTTTATAGCTTTCTAACCAATCTTTCTTATTTTTTTCTTCCGTAAACATCCACTTGCTTACAAGTATTGGAGGATAAATCGCATTTTCATTTAATTTTTTTTGAAGCTTGCTAGGTTCTAGTTTTCTATCTTCTTGTGTAAGTTTTCCATCTATTATAGCTTTATCAACAATAAAATAAAAACTTTCTTTTGCATTTAAATCTTGAGGAATATTATTTTCAGATTTACTTTTATATTCTCTTATATTTTTATCAAATGTATAATAATACTTCCCATTTTCAAGGTATATAGGAAATTCATCTATATACTCTTCTTTATTATCTTCTAAAAGATTTATAAGCTTTAAGCATATTTCATTTGCTATAGATTCTCCATTAGAGTTTTTTTTGTTAATTTCATCTCCAGATACTTGAACCGTAAATAAATTTTTATTTCCGGCTATTAGTCTTCCATATCTATCTTTGATTTCTCCTCTAGGAGCCTTTATAGGAAGTTCCTTGTAAGTTTTATTCTCAGCTAATTGAGTATAATGTTCATGCTTAAACGTTGTCATATATATTACCTTCGATAAAATTACTATAAAAGCTGCTAATATAATCTTTTTCATTATAGATAATCTATCGACTTTTTTATTTTCTTCCATCAAATCACCAACTAATCTTCTTTAAGTTTTAATACAGATTTTTTTGATATCTTGTATAGCAATATACTCAGCAAACTATTTGCTAGAGGAATTATAATTATTCCTTTTATTGCTAGAGTTATTATTCCATAGTTATTATAAATTGCACTAACTGTAGCTATATTTACCATAGAGTCAAATAAATTAGTTATAAATACTAATGCAAATATAGTTATACTACTTTCTTTATATATTTTATCTTTTAAATGACTTATTGAATATGCTATTACAAATAAAATCAAACCATTAACTCCAAATATACCACCTACAGTTATATCTTTTATTAACCCCAATATGGCACCTATTACACCTACTTCTAACTCATCTATATATAATGAAATAATCGTCATATATATAATAACTATATTAAAACTTATACTAAGTATATCTAAATAATTAGTAATGCTATTTTCTACCATTACCAATAAAACACCTAAAAGACAAAGTAAAACTTTTTTCATTATTAATTAGTCTCCTTTATCCTATATTTCTCGGCTCAATAATCATAACATCATCTAAATTTTTAAAATTAACATATGGTTTTACGACTACATATTTCATAGATTTATTTTTATCATCTATCACTTGATCAATTTCGCCTATTGGTATTCCTTTTGGATATAAACCTAGCCCAGAAGTTACAACTACATCTCCAGGTAACACATCGTAAGATGTGTCAAACATATACCCATGTAAATATCCTTTATTCTTATAACTTTCTTTATGATCTAAAGTTAAATTTTGAGTGATAATACCCTTAAAGTTAGAATCTTTCAATAATTTAAAACTTACAGATGACTTTGTATCTAATAAAGAAATTGCCTTGCTATAATTTTTTGAAACTTCATATACTATACCTACTAATCCATTTCCATTAACTACTATACTTTCTTTTTTTACGCCATCACTACTTCCTGCACCTATTGTAAAACTATTATACCAGTTGCCGTCGTTTTTCCCTACTACTCTAGTTGATATACTTTTCGTTTTATACTTTTCATCAATAAAATTAAGCGATTTTTTTAAGCTACCTAAAGACTCTCCTTCATCTAGTTTGTTATTTAAATCTATTACTTCTTGTTTTAACTTATCATTTTCTTTTTCTAATTCTGATATTTCTTTAGCATTTTTTTTATAATTTATTAAATCTTTAAAGCTACCTTGTAAAAATGTAAATCCTTTATTAAAGTTTCCTTCTATTACTGTTATTCCATCTAATAATACTCCTGGGCCTACAGGATTAGTTCCAGAAAATTTGCCTATTGATATTCCTACAATTCCAATTAAAGTGATAGCAACAATCCCCGTTGCTATCACTTTAATGTTAATCCTCTTTTTTTCCTTTTTATTCTTATCAAATTTCAAGATATCACCAACTTTTAATTACTTTCTAGCATTCATCATTAATACTTTTTCAAATATTTCTTGATCTTCTACTGATTTTCCTGTTCCTAAGGCAACACAATCTAGTGGATTTTCAGCTATTTGTACTGGCATTCCTGTTTCTTGCTTAACTAATTTATCAAGCCCTCTAAGTAATGCTCCCCCTCCAGTTAACATTATTCCATTTTCCATTATATCTGATGCTAATTCTGGTGGTGTTTTTTCTAAAGTTGATTTTATAGCATCTACTATTGAGTTTATTGGCTCTTTTAAAGCATCTCTAACTTCTGCAGATCCTATTTCTATTGTTTTAGGTAATCCAGATATTAAATCTCTACCTCTTATTTGCATACTAGTTTCTTGATCATCTTTAAATGCTGACCCTATGCTTATCTTAACGTCTTCAGCAGTTCTTTCACCTATCATTAAGTTATATTCTCTTTTAACATAATTTACTATAGATTCATCAAACTCGTCTCCACCTATTCTTATTGATTTAGCAGTAACTATACCACCTAAAGATATTATAGCTATTTCTGCAGTACCTCCTCCTATATCTACTACCATATTTCCTTCTGGCTCTTCAACTCTTAAACCTGCTCCTATAGCTGCTGCCATTGGCTCTTCTATAAGATATGCATCTCTAGCCCCTGCTTGTCTAGCAGCTTCCTCTATTGCTCTCTTTTCTACCTCTGTAACTCCGTAAGGAACACATATAGCTATTCTAGGACTTACAACACCTTTTTTAGCTGCTGCTTTTTGTATAAAATAACTTAACATAGATTGAGTAATATCAAAGTCAGCTATAACTCCATCCTTCATAGGTCTTATAGCTACTATATTTCCAGGTGTTCTACCTATCATTTTCTTAGCTTCTTCACCTACTGCTAAAACTTCCTTGCTATCATCTCTTATAGCCACAACAGATGGTTCTTTTACTACTATTCCTTGTCCTTTTATATAAACTAGTGTATTTGCAGTTCCTAAATCTATACCCATATCCTTTGTCATTTTATTAAATCCGAACATAGACATAAGTCCTCTTTTTTCTTTTTTCTCTTTCTTTTCCTTAGCCATATTGCTACTCCTTCCTGCTCTATCAAATCAAATTATCATGTTTTCCTTAAAACTAAAATATAATCCATCTCCTATAATTATATGATCAATAACTTCTATCCCTATTAACTCTCCACATTTAATAAGTCTTGAAGTTACGCTCTTATCTTCATTTGATGGTTCTATATTACCTGATGGATGATTGTGCATTAAAATTATTTTATTTGTACTTCTTTTTATTGCTTCTCTAAAAACTTCTCTCGGATGAACTAACGATGAGTTTAAAGTTCCTTTAGATACATCTACATCCGATATAATTTCATTTTTTGTATTCAAAAAAACTACCTTAAAAATCTCTTGTTTTTGATATCTTAAACTGTCCATATAATATTTATATATATCCCAAGGATTTTTAACCTTATATTTATTTGGTTTAATACTTGCAACTCTAATTCCTAACTCTAGTGCTGCTTTTATCATAGTTGCTTTAGATAGCCCTACTCCGTCTATTTCACATAATTCTTCTATAGTCATATCTTGTAGATATCTTAATCCTTGCGTATCCTTGTTTATAATATAGTTAGCTAATTCTATAGCATTTTTATATTTAGTACCCGTTCTAAGAAGAATTGCTAACAACTCAACATTTGATAAACTCTTTTCTCCTTTAGCAAGCATTTTCTCTCTTGGTCTTTCTTCTAATGCCATTTCCTTTACTGTCATCTGTACATTAAAAGACTCCTTCAGCTAGATCACCCTCCATAAAAAAGATTTATACTAAAATATTTTTTTAATAAATCACTTAATCTTGATATAGGAAGTCCCACTATGTTAAAGTAATCGCCTTGTATTTCTTCAACTAATAATGCTCCATATCCTTGTATTCCGTATCCTCCGGCCTTATCTAGTGATTCATTAGTTTGTATATAATCTTTTATGTCCTCTTCAGATAAATCTTTGAATTTAACATTACTAACTACATAATCAATTATTTTTTTATTTGCATTTAAATTTATCAGGCTAATACCAGTTATAACTTGATGTGTTTTGCCTGATAATTTTTTAATCATAGATGTAGCATCATCTTTATCTTTTGGCTTACCTAGGATAATACCATCTAATACGACAATAGTATCTGCACCTATAACTAAATCATCTTCATATCTACCTGCTATATCCATACACTTTTCAAATGCAAGTCTCATTACTACTTGAGATGGCAATTCCTGATCCAATATAACCTCATCTATTTCACTTTTTACTACGTCAAATTTAACATTTGTATTTTCTAGAATTTCCTTTCTTCTAGGCGATGCTGATGCTAAGATTATATTCATTTTTTCACCTCATTTGGTACTTCAAATTTATACTTATTTAGTCTATCATTATATTGTAAAAAATTCAACACAAATGTCGAACGATTTTATTACACTATCGTCATATTTTCATATTAATAATTATTAAATGCTATTATATTTTTATGATAGTTTTAAATCTCTTGTTTACTTATCCTTGGATATAGTTTTAGATACAAAATAAAATTTAAATTTCATAATATTTTTACTATATATTTACGAACTCTATACTTAACCTGTTTATTTAAAAATAAAACAAAAGGTATGGAAACCCATACCTTTATCTTATCCATATTATATAGTTTTAATAGCCTTTTTAGGACATTTTTGAATACATAAATGGCATCCAACACATTTTTTTTCATCTACTTTATGTTTTCCTTTTAATTCACCTTCTATAGCATCAAATTTGCATTGCTTTTTACAAATTGTACATCCTATACAAAGTTCTTCATCTACAGTAACTTTTTTTCTATTATCTAAGTTCCCTTTTATAACTTTTGTTGGGCACTTTTCAACGCATGCCATACACTGCACACACTTATCATAATTTATTTTTGCTATTTTATTTTCAAATTCTATAGCTTCAAATTGACACGCCTTAACACATAATCCGCACCCTATGCATCCTACACTACATTTTTCTTTTACTGTTTTTCCAAAATCTTCACTATTACACTCTACAACTACCTCTTGCTTAACTGGTTTTTGAGATATTATTCTTTTTGGACAAACTTCTATACATTTTCCACACATTACACACTTTTCTTCATCTATTATAGCTAATCCATCAACTATAGAAATAGCTCCAAACTTACAGTAATCTCTACAAGTTCCTAGACCTAAGCATCCATATTTGCAAGATTTAGCTCCTAAATTCAAAGTATTTGCCGATCTACAATCATGTATTCCTTCATACTCGTATTTATTTTTAGAGCTTAAACAATTTCCTTTACATATTATTTTAGCTACTTTCTTTTCTCCTTCTTCTGCTTTAAGCCCCATTACTTCACCTATTTTAGCTGTACAACCTGCTCCTCCAACTGGACATGCATTTATAGGTGCACTTCCTTCTACTATAGCATTTGCAAGACCGCCACATCCTGGAAATCCACATCCACCACAGTTTGCACCTGGAAGTACTTGAAGTATTTTTTCTACTCTTTCATCTACTTCTACTGCAAATTTTTTAGATGCATATGCAAGGACTGCACCAAATATAAGCCCTAAAACTCCTAAAACTAAAACTGAATTAAGTATAGACATTATCTTCACCCCCTATTTTATAGTTTTATAAGTCCAGCAAATCCTAAGAATGCTATTGACATCAAGCTTGCTGATATAAGCGTTATAGGGATTCCTTTGAAAGTTTCCGGTATATCCGCTAATTCTAATCTTTCTCTTATCCCTGCAAATAATACTATTGCTAATGTAAAACCTATACCTGCTCCAAATCCATTAACTATTGTTTCTACTAAATTATATCCATTATTTACATTAACTAGGGCTATTCCTAGGACAGCACAGTTTGTAGTTATAAGAGGTAAGAAAACTCCTAGCGCTTGATATAAAGATGGACTCATTTTTTGTATTACCATTTCAACAAACTGAACTATAGATGCTATAACTAATATAAACGCTATTGTTTGTAAAAACTCATTTTGTGTTGCAACTAGTAATTTTTGTATGAAGTACGTAATTACAGAAGCTAATGTTAAAACAAATGTAACTGCAACCCCCATACCAACTGCTGTATCAACTTTTTTAGAAACTCCTAAAAAAGGACATATCCCTAAAAATTGAGATGTTATGACGTTGTTAACAAGAACAACACTTAAAAATAAAAGTACTAAATTCAATTACTTCACCCCCATTATACGTTCTTACTTCTTAACTTGTTAAATCCTGCTAAAAGAAATCCTAATGTTAAAAATGCACCTGGAGGTAATATAAATAATAACATTGGTTGGAATGATGTTCCAAATAAACTTAATCCAAATAAACTACCATTTCCAAGTAATTCTCTTACTGCACCTAATATTGTAAGTGCTATACTAAATCCAAGCCCCATACCTAAACCATCTATCGCAGATTCTACTGGCCCACTTTTAGATGCAAAACTTTCAGCACGCGCTAATATTAAACAATTAACAACTATTAACGGTATGAACAATCCAAGCGCTGCATCAAGTGATGGTACATACGCTTTTAAAAGCATTCCTACTATAGTAACAAATGTAGCTATAACAACTATAAATGCAGGTATTCTTATTTTTCCTGGTATTATTTTCCTCATTAAAGATATAACTACATTGGAACAAAGTAAAACCGCTGTAGTTGAAAGCCCCATTCCTAGTCCATTTATAGCTGATGTCGTAACAGCTAATGTTGGACACATACCCATTACTTGCACAAATACTGGATTTTCATCTATTAGCCCATTTTTAAATATTTTAGCTAACTTCATAAGCTTACCCTCCTATTTACTAAGGCTACTATTAAATACTTCTATCGCTGCATTTACTCCTTTTGTAACAGCACTAGATGTAATAGTTGCCCCTGATATCGCCTCTATTTGGTCTTCTCCTGATGCCTTTCCCTTAACTACACTAAGCTCTTTAGCTGGTTTTTGATTAAACTGATCCTTAAATGGAGGTTCTGCTGCCTTAGTTCCAAGCCCTGGAGTTTCAGACATATTTCCTATATTAATGCCTGTTATAACTCCATCCTTTGATATACCTACTATAAGCTCTATATTACCTCCATATCCTTTTGGAAGTGTTTTTATAGTATATCCCACTAATTGTGATTCATTTGTACCTTCATAAACTTCAGCTACTAAACCATCATTTCCTTCGAATTCACTATTTTCAAGTTGTTTAAATTCTTTCGCTTCTGGTAATACAACTTTTCTTGATTCATTGTTGGCTTGTATACTTCTTTCTTCTATTTTAGGAGCTGTCACTTGATTTGTAAGACCAAGTGCTAAGGCTGCCACTGCACATATAATAAATAAATTCGCACCTAATTTCGCTATATTATTCATTACTTAGCCACCTCCCCAAAGACTCTATTTTTTACATATTTATCTATAAGTGGTGCCATAACATTAACTAGTAATATTGAGTATGACACACCTTCTGGATATCCTCCATATAATCTTATAACCGTTGCTATTACACCCGCTAATACTGCGTATATCACTTGACCTTTAGTAGTCATAGGAGATGTTGTATAGTCAGTTAACATGAAAAATGCACCTAACATAAGTCCTCCTGCTACTAACTGATATATAGCAAAGTTTAAATTAAATCCTCCGAGTATAAATGATAATATAAAGACTGTACCTATATAAAATACTGGTATTACATAGTTAATTATCCCTTTATACATTAAATAAAGTCCACCAATTAAAATTAATATAACTGATGTCTCACCTATACACCCTCCAATATTTCCTATCATCATATCTGTAAGACTTATTCCGTTGCTAGCAAGACCCGATATACCTTCTACCCCATTCTTTAAAAAACTTAACGGAGTTGCTGTTGTATACGCATCTATATTTCCAGAACTTACCCAGTTAACTCCAGTTTTAGTCCAAGCTGTCATTGCTACTGGGAAAGATGCTAATAAAAATGCTCTTGCTGCAAGTGCTGGGTTCATAAAGTTGTTACCAATTCCTCCAAAAACCATTTTAACTACTATTATTGCAAACACTGATCCTAGTATACACATCCACCATGGAAGTGATGCTGGAACATTGAATGCTAGCAGTAATCCAGTTACTGCTGCCGAAAAATCACCTATTGTACTTTCTTGTTTTGTTATTTTTTGATATAAAAATTCAGCACCTACTGCCCCAATTATACAAAAGAATATTACATTTAATGCGCTTAATCTAAAAAAGTACAATGATCCTAATGTCGCAGGAAGAAGCGCTATTATAACTTGCTTCATTATATAAGATGTATCTTCATTACTTCTCACATGAGGAGAAGATGATACTATCAATTTGCTATCCATTCTTATCCCTCCTAACTCTCCTTATTTATTAGCTGATTGTTTTCTTTTATTTGCTATTATTTCTCTTTTTGCATTTCTAATTGATTGAAGTAATGGTCTTCTCGCTGGACATACAAATGAACAAGACCCACACTCTATGCAGTCTAATGCCCTATGATTTTCAGCACTTTCAAAATCATTTTTTAAAGAATATGCACTTATATATAATGGTTGTAAAAATGCAGGACATACAGTTAAACACTTACCACATCTTAAACAATTTTGTGGTTTTGGAGTACGAGATTCTTCTTCATCTAAACATAATATTCCAGATGCCCCTTTATTAGTAGGTATGTCTATTGTATACTGTGCTACTCCCATCATAGGTCCACCCATTATAACTTTACCAATTGTTTTGTCCTCTTTAAACCCGCCACACTGTTCTATAATTTCAGATACTAGCGTTCCTACTTTTGTTATTACGTTTTTAGGCTCTTTTATACAACTACCTGTTACAGTAGTAATTCTTTCAACTAATGGCATTCCTGTTTTTATAGTCTGTGCTACTTGAGCAGCTGTTCCAACATTATTAACTACTGCACCAGCATCCATAGGTAATCCTCCTGATGGTACCTCTCTGCCTGTACATGCATAAATAAGTTGTTTTTCTGCTCCTTGTGGATATTTAACTTCAAGACTAACTACTTCTATGTCAGAATATTTTTGTGCTGCTTTTTTTACTGCTTCTAATGCATCTGGCTTGTTAACCTCTATTCCTATATATCCCTTAGATACATTTAACGCTTTCATAAAGACTCTTAATCCAAATACTACATCTTCAGGATTTTCAAGCATTAACCTATGATCTGCTGTTAAATACGGCTCACATTCTGCACCATTTAATATGACTACGTCTATTTTTTTATCTGGTGGCGGTGATAACTTTACATGCGTTGGGAATGTAGCTCCTCCCATACCAACAATTCCTGCTTCTTTTATTATTCCTACTATCTCTTCTTTGCTCAAACTGTCTAATTCACCTTTTGACTTAACACTTTCATGCGCCTCTTCCAAGAAATCGTTTTCTATAACAATACATACGCCTGGGCCCCCAGCTAACTCATGTTCTTTTATTGCTATAACTTTTCCTGATACTGATGAATGTACATTACAAGAAACAAATCCTTGTTGCTCTCCTATTTTTTGACCTACCTTTACTAAATCTCCCACTTCAACAATAGGCTTTGCCGGAGCCCCTATATGCTGCTGAAGAGGTATATATACTACTTTAGGATTTTCTAATCTTTCAATAGCCTTTTGATTAGAATACTCCTTTCTATATGGAGGATGTATACCTCCCTTGAAAGTTAAGAGTTTCATTTTTTTACCCCCTTATCTATAAATTAGAATAATTTATTTTCACTTTAATATAAGTATACTATATATAATATAAAAACTTAACAATTGTTAAAAAAATATCCGTTTTTAAAATATTTTTATAATTTTTAGTTTTTTCACTTCAAAAAAAGTTGCTATAAAGCTACTAGTGTTGAATTACTGTGAAATTTAATACTTTATACAATAAACCCCATGGTTCTGGAGCTAACGCTCTATGATTATGTGGTTTAAAATTACTCCATTTTAATTTTTCATATACTTATTCTTTAGTGAATTTCAGTAACTATATATATATATTTACATTAAATTAAATTTATATTCAATTTAGGAGATAAATACTGATAATAGATTAACTTTCTTTGTAATATTATAAAAAATAACCTCCTGTGTATGAATTTTTTAATTAATTCCATTCAAAGGAGGTTATTTTTTAATTATATAAATTTTGTAAAAATCAAGTTTTAAATATTTACTAGACACAGCTCTAGTGGTTATGAAGTAACCTTTTTATGCTTCCTTTATAGAATTAATAAATGAAAAATAACCTTGCATAGAAGATAAATATAAACTTTTACTTATATTATAATTTTGTTCTTTTGCCGCTTTTGATGACATATCAATTTTATCATTTACATCCTTTGTATATTTTATTAAATTATCTTTAAACACATTCATTTTAGAATAATCAATTTTATCAGCTTCTTTTTGTATACCTGATATTATTTGCTTTCTATTTGTTAAAATTGTGTTGTACGCTTTTAAGTCTCTCTTTTCTTCTTTTGTTGACCAAAATTCAGATTCTTCTTTAAAGTTTTTTATCAATTTATTTAATTCTTTTGATATATTTTCTACATATGAGTATTTACTAGTGTATTCTAATGATAATACAGGTATTTTCATTTCTGATATAAATGCATCTGGAAATACAGTTTTTATTTTTTCCATATGAGTTCTAGTTATATCTTTATCAAAAAATGCATATGTTTGTACTTTTTTTGCTCCATCCATTTCTACTACTGAAAAAGGTATTTTATTTTCTACTAATTGAGCTTCTATTTTATCTATATCTTTTCCATCTTTAACTGAAGCTACTTGAATAGTGTAAATATTCCATGAATCTATTACTGCTACTTTAACCTCTTCACTTACTTTATTATTTTCTTCATTGTTTATTTTATCTTCAGGGTCTTTTTGTACTTCTACATCTTCATCTGTTTCATTATTTTTTAATTTATAATCATCATAACTTAAAAACTCACCTTCTCTTGAAAAAAAGTTGTCCAATTTTAAAAATGATATTTTTTTAGATAAATTTTGAATAATATCACTATCTTTAACTTTTATGTACCCATATCCACCAATTAGACATAAACTTACTGTTATTAAAAGTACTTTTATCATCTTTGTCTTACGTCTTTTATTGAACCCCCTGTATATTGTCTTTCTCTTATTCATTAGTTTGTCCCCCCTAAAAGTATTATTAATAATATATATTTTTAAAATTATTAATTTATGATTATTTATTATTTTTTTTAACAAATAATAAATTAGCTTCGTTCAATAAGCAAATCGTTAGTCCATTTATAAATTTTTCAAAATATAAAACTACACCTGTTATATATTTATTATGTTCGGTATAGTTTTATATTCTTATCTTTGCTATTATTGGATAGTGATCAGACATATTTTTTATTAAAACATCATAATCTAAAACTTCAATTTTAGGAGATACAAATATATAGTCTATTCTATCAAGGCCTGTAGCAAAGGTTAATATATTTTCTTTGTTCAGCTCCTTTGCTACATCTTTCAAAACTCTATCATCTAAAGACATACTACCTTGATTAAAATCTCCAACTACTATATATGGTTCATTATCTAATTTACTTATGAAATCTACCAATTCAGTGAGCTGTATTTCTCTTTCTTTGTCTCCAAGACCCAAGTGTACATTTATAATATTTACCTTTCTACCTTCAACATTAACTACAGTATGTAACATACCTCTTTGTTCTCTATCACTGCTTAAATAAATATGATTTTCACTTTTTATAGGATATTTTGAATATGTAACTAGTCCATAGTTTAATCCTAAACCTACTACATTAGCTCCAAAATGAGAGTACATATTTAATTCTTCTTTAAAGCTACTCACCTGAAAACCAGCCTTTGCAGATTCATTAACTTCTTGAAGACATATCATATCTGCATTTGAAATTCTTAAGAAATCAATTGTATCAAAAAGTGTAGGAAACATGTCTTTATTTAATCCACTATGAATATTATAACTAACTATCTTTATTTCCTTTTTAGTCGGAAAATAATTCCTTTCTATAATGAAACTTATATTAATTAATAATACTAATGTTATTATTATACCTATTTTTTTAATACGTATATGCCATCAACTCCTCGTTTGATTTCTTTTATATTATATGCTATTTTCAAAATTAAAGACGCTTTATAAGCGCCTTCAATTCTACATTATTCTATTTATTTTTTAGCAAGCTTTTCCTTCATGATATAATTTATTACTTTTTTCCTTATATCCTCTGCTCCATCTTCATCTTCTACCTTTATATCTAGTAATCTAGCTATAGACCTCATATCATTCCTTGTTTTTGATTTATAACTTTCTATTAAGTCTGTTTTTATTTTTTCTGGTTCTAATATATATTCATCTTCTCCTCTTTTATATGAAAAATACTTTTTAGAGTATTCATTTCTATTAGAATATATATGCGTAGATAATTTTCTTAATGTTTGATTGTATGAATTCTTCATATTTGCATTTATACCTAAATATCTTGCGAACTTTACTAATTCATTTTTAGATTTGAATACTTCTTCTGATTTTATAGTTCTTGCAATGGAAGAAATATTTTCTTGACATGCACCCTTTTTTAATATTTCCAAGTATTTTTTGTTCACCCCTATACCTTGATTTATCTTTTTGATATTTTCATTTATTATTTTATCAACATTTCCCTCTAAGTACTTTTGTACTCCCTTTTGGGATACATAGCTATCAAGTTCTTTTTGGGCCATATCAAGTATCATTATTCTTAAATTTTCTTTATATCCTCTTTCATCCATGATACTCCCCCCTTAGTTATTTATATTATATTCAAACTTTTTAAAAAATGTGAGTTACCTTCTTGGCCAAATTTAATAATTCTAATACATCAAATATGTTTTTTATATTTCAAGTCAAATTCTTCTTCGATATATATGATTTATTATTAATTGTGTATTTATATGTATATATAGTCTGAGTATGGACATACTATTAAGGTAAAATCAAACATACTCAATCTCCCCCATTTTAGACTTCTATTACTTTTCCCCCAATAGAAGTCTTTTTTTATACCATTAAATAATCACAAAAATAAGAACTAGCAAATTGCTAGTTCTTATTTTTGTGATTATTCTACTCCGTTTAGCTCAAATCCTAATTCTTCTATTATTGAACTCAATTCATCTTTACTTACTATATCTTCCATTTCAATTATTGCGTATTTTTCATCTAAATTTACTTCTATTACTTCCACACCTTTTATATCTTCTGTAAGTGCTGTTTTCAAATGATTTACACAATGCCCACAACTCATACCTTCTATTAATAACTTCTTTTTCATATTTCCACCTCCTTATATACCCTACATGGGTATTATAACATATTTTAATTAATATATATTTTATATTTTCCTATAAATATTACAAATATAATTCTCTTTTATAATTTCTTTAAATAAATTATAAAATTTTCACCTATCTTAAATCTTTATCTATATTATTTAAATATAAAAAGAGCAGGTTTAACTCAAATTAAACCTACCCTTTTTATATTTTGGTGCGGAAAGCGGGACTTGAACCCGCACGAGTATAAACTCGCTACCCCCTCAAGATAGTGCGTCTGCCGATTCCGCCATCCCCGCATATACATTATTATACAATAAAGAATATGCGTTTTAATGCTATAAGTCAATAAGTTTATCTAAAATTTTTAAATTTAAACCATAATAGGTTTATTATTTATCTTTTATCGTTAAATTTATTATTCCCTCATACACATCAAAGTCATTTGGAGATATCTCACCTTGGACTCTTCTATTCGTAACCATATAATCATCTCTGATTACTAAACTCATGAAAATCACATTATCATTTATATATTTTTGTATTGATTTGTATATATCCTCTACTTGTGATTGACTAGTTGCACTTGATAAAGATTCCATATAATTATTTAATTTTTCATCATTATATCCTGAACTTTCAATTATACTTCTAACGTCCGGCACAATAGATAACTCCCACCCAACTAGAGCTAAGTCATAATCTTTAGAATTTATAGCATCTTCTATGTCTTTATCTTCTAACTCTTCAATGGTAGATTTTATACCTATAGTTTTTAGATATTCCCCTATCATATGAGCTGATTTAACTCTTTCTGTATTGTTTTTATTAACAATAATTTTTAAGTTCAATTTAGTAATCATCTTTTTAATGTTTTCTTCACTATTTTTTTGATCGTTATCTTTTATATCAGTTTTATTTTTTTCTGCTTCTTTATAACTTTTATTTGCATTATCTTTATTAATTAAATTTTGTATCTGTTCATCTGTTATTGGCTTAACTTTATCAAGATATTCCTTTGATTTGTCTTTGTTATAATCAACAACTTTTACATCCTTATTATAATACTTTGAATTTGAATTAAGAGGGAAATTTATTAATTTAGCATCTCCCATATATCCTTCTTCTGCTATTTTTTCTCTATTTATAGCATGCGCTATTGCTTTTCTAAAGTTAACATCCCTTAAAAATGGATTATTATAATTAAAAATTAAACTTTCATAATCTCTTCCTTCGTATTTTGTAATATTGAATTCTTTTTCATAAAATTTACTTAAGTCATTTAATGATACACCTGCTATATCACTATCTAATGCCATAACCATAGAAACTTGAGCTTCTTCATCAGGTACTATTCCAACCTTTATATCCTTTGTGGTATTCGGTAATTCATTATAATATTCTTCATTTCTAGTCAATATCATTCCATCTCGTTCTTCATATTTTTCTATTTTATACGGACCATTGCCTATTAAATTTTTCTTATAATCTTTTATATCTTTATCTGATACTGAACCTAGTTTAGATTGCGATACTATTGGAAATATTAATGTATCTACTGAGAAAGCATATTTTTCTTTAAAGTTAATTGTAAATTCACTATTGTTTGCTATAGATATAGATGCTATATTTTGTGTTAATACATTGTATGGGCTATCTGTGTTTTTTTGTATTAAATCTACACTAAATTTCACATCTTGAGATGTTACTGTAGTTCCATCATGCCATTTTGCATTTTTTAGTTTAATATCTATACTCATACCATCTTGAGATATACCATATTCTTTAACTAGTTGTGGTACCACATTATAATTTTCATCTATTGTAAATAAACCATCATAAATCAGATTAGTTATGTATCCTACAGATTTATCTTTATTTAATATTGGATTTATTGTGGTTGGTTTTACCATAGTTAAATTTATATATTCTAAATTCATACTACTTTTATCTGTATCTTTTTTTTGACCACTTTCTATTTTATCACTACATCCAACTACCATAATCGATATTGCTAAGATTATGGATAGAATCTTTAATTTTTTCATTAGTTTGTTCCTTTCTTGCCATATATCTTATTATAATTTTCATAATTCTTTTTTACTTTTTGTACATAATTTGAAGTTTCTTTAAATGGTATATTATATAATTTATTACCATCTCTACTATAGTTATTATTACTTAACCATTTATTCACATTTCCTGAACCTCCATTATATGCAGCTATAACTAAATCTAGTTTGCCAAATTCTTTATAAAGCTTATTTAAATACCAACATCCAATTCTTATATTTATTTCTGGGTTGAAAATGTCTATTTCATCTAATTCTAACTCTTCTATTGCCCAGTCCCTAGTTATGTCACTTATCTGCATTAATCCCTTGGCACTTTTATAAGATATTGCATCTTCTTTAAATTTACTTTCTGCTTTTATAATACTATATACTAGATTCTCATCTATCTTAAACTCTTTAGCATATTCTGTTACATATTCAGAATATTTTTTAGGATAAATTATTTTATGTATTATCTTTCTTTCAGCCAAAAATGCTGCAAATAAAATCATGAAAATAGATAGAATTATTAATATCCTTTTCTTATTCACACCAATTCTCCTTCATGTACAATATAAAGTTATTAGCCTTTTCCCTTAATTCTTCAAAAGTACCTGAGTTATCTATTATATAATCTGCATACTTAACTTTTTCTTTCTGACTCATTTGAGAATTTATTCTACTTATAGCTTCTTCCTTTGTACAATTATCTCTATCTTGTATCCTTTTTATCTGTACCTCTTTATTGCAATTTACAACTAGTAACTTATGTACTATAGTTAAATACCCACTTTCTATTAATAGTGCTGCATCTATAACCACAATTTTTTTATTGTAATTTTTAGCCGTTTCTATCTTGTCTAATATTTTATTGCGAATTTTAGGATGAGTTAAATTATTTAATTCTATAAGTTTATTATTATTATTAAAAACTATTCTTCCTAATGCTTTTCTATCTAAACTTCCATCACTATTTTTTATATCCTCACCAAACTGAATAAAAACCTCTTCTAAAAGAATTTTATCTTCAAATATTTGCCTAGATATTATATCTGCATCAATTATTTCAATATCATTTTCTTTAAATATATTAGATAGGCTGCTTTTACCACAACCTATATTTCCTGTAAGGCCTAATATTAACACGCTTTCACCTACTTTGTTTCATACCAAGAATATCCTACATTTAAGTCTACATCTAAATCAACATCCATTAAAACTGCATTTTCCATCTCTTCTTTTACTATTATTTTTACTATATCAATTTCTTCCTCTATTGCTTCAACAATAAGTTCATCGTGTACTTGTAGTATAAGTTTAGATTTTAAATTCTTTTCTTCTAACTTTTTATATACATTTACCATTGCTATTTTTATTATATCTGCAGCGCTACCTTGAATAGGTGCATTCATAGCAAATCTTTTTCCACGATTTCGCTCCATGAAATTACTTGATTTTATTTCTGGTATGTATCTTCTTCTGTTAAATATAGTAGTTACATATCCATCTTCTGTAGCTTTTTCTATAGTTTCATCCATGTATTCTTTTATTTTATTATATTTATTAAAATAACTCTCAATATATTCTTTAGCTTGCTTAACTGGTATATTAAGATCATCTGCTAATCCAAAATCACTCTTTCCATATACTATACCAAAATTTACTGCTTTTGCTGCACTTCTTAATTCACTTGTAACATCTTTCATATCTACATTAAACACTTGAGAAGCTGTTTTTGTATGAATGTCTTCATTATGTTTAAATGCTTCTATCATATTCTCATCTTGGCTCATTTGAGCTAACACCCTAAGCTCTACTTGTGAATAATCTGCATCTACTAATTCGCATCCATTATCTGCTATAAATACTTTTCTTATATTTCTTCCTATCTCAAGCTTTACAGGTATATTTTGAAGATTAGGCTCTGTAGAAGAAATCCTTCCTGTTGTAGTTATAGTCTGATTAAAAGATGAATGTATTCTCTGGCTTATTGGATTTATTATTCCTAATAAACCTTCTACATAAGTCGAATTTAACTTAACTATTTGTCTATACTCTGTAATCTTATCTATTATCGGGTTTTTATCTCTTAATTTTTCTAATACATCTGCATTAGTTGAATATCCAGTTTTAGTTTTTTTAATTATAGGTAATCCTAATTTATCAAATAATATTACTCCTAATTGTTTTGGTGAATTTATATTGAATTCTTCTCCTGCTATTTCATATATCTCTTTTTCTAATTTTTTTATTACTTCTTTAAATTCAGTACCTAATTCATGTAATTTTTCCTTATCTACCTTTATACCTTCATATTCCATATCTCCTAATACTTCAACTAATGGCATTTCTACATGGTAAAATAATCCATCTATATCCATTTCGTTTAAACTTTTTTCCATGATAGAAGATACATTATATATAGTATTTATTACTTGAGATATATGGTTGCTTAATTCATTAAAGTCTAAATCTTGATATTTTTTGGACTTTACACCCTTCCCTAATAACTCTTCACTCGATTTAACTTTTCTTGTTAAGTACTTCATTGCTATTGCGCTACATTCATAAGATGTAGATGAAGTTGAATCTATTAAATATTCTGCTATAGTTATGTCAAAATTCATATTTTCTAATTTTACTTTATATGGTCTTAAAGCTATATAATCATCTTTTAGATTATACCCAAATTTCTTAATTTCTTTGCTAGAAAGTATGCTTTCTAATTTAATTATTTCATCCTCGGTTAAATAGTATATATTCGTGCCATCTATACTTACAAACATATAAATTATATTCTTGTCTAAAATATTACCTTCTTTTTTAACTGTTTTTAGTATTATTTTATTATTTTCATTTACTTTTTTTATAAAATTATCTATATCTTCTAACTTTTGTACATTTAATTGTATTACTTCTTCTTCTCTTTCTTGACCTCCGTCTAAATCTACAAGTCTAGGAATTAAGCTTGTAAATCCTAAATATCTAAAAGCCTCTACAACACTTTCTTTATCAAAATCTCCATATTGTAAACTTTCTAAATCAACTTTTACTGGAACATCTCTTATTATTGTAGCTAACCTTTTACTCATTATAGCTAAATCTTTATTTTCTTCTATTTTCTTTTTTATACTTCCTTTTAAATTTTCTATATTTTCGATTATACCTTCTATATTCGAATATTCTTTTATAAGCTTTATACCTGTTTTTTCACCTACGCCTGGTACTCCTGGTATATTATCCGATTTATCACCCATAAGTCCTTTTAGATCTATAAACTGATTTGGAGTCATTTCATATTTTTCTATGACAGAATTAAAGTCATATTCTTCTACTTCTCCAATACCTTTTTTAGTTATTAAAGTAGTTGTTTTATCTGATGCAAGTTGAATAGCATCCTTATCTCCTGTAACTATATATACTTTATATCCATTATCTTCACCTAGCTTAGAAACTGTTCCTATTATGTCATCTGCTTCATATCCATCTATTTCTATCCTATTTATATTAAATTTATCTAATAATTGCTTTAATGGCTCAAATTGAACTTTTAGTTCATCTGGCATTTTTTTTCTTCCCGCTTTATATTCTTCAAATTCCAAATGTCTAAAAGTAGGAGCTTTTCTATCAAAAGCAACGCTTATATGAGTCGGCTTATATGTATCTATAATCTTGAATAGCATTGTTGTAAATCCATAAATAGCATTGGTTTTTAATCCTTCTTTGTTATTCATCTCTGGTAATGCATAAAATGCTCTATTTATTATTGAGTTTCCATCTATTATAATTAATCTCTTATCCAAATTTATCTCTCCTACTACTTCTCTATTTTTTATACTATATAGCAAGTTTATAATTACAGATAAATATAGCAAGTTTATATTTATCCCGAAAAAATTATACTTTAAATCTTTTAAATTCTTTTCTTTATATCTATTATATCCCAATATTCTATTATTTAATATTACCACAATATTACGATGATATTAATATTAAATATATTGCAAACGTTTGGCTGAGTTGATATAATATATGTATATTCAATATTTTGCCGGATTGGTGGAATGGCAGACGCGACGGACTCAAAATCCGTTGGTAGCAATACCGTATGGGTTCAAGTCCCATATCCGGCACCAATAAGTGCTTTAAAGGGTTTCAACTGTTTTAGTTGGAACCCTTTTTATTTGTGAAAATATCTAGTTCGTTGCTATAAATTTTTATACTCTAAAAACAAAAAGTGAGTGCTAAAAAAAGAGTGGTCAAATATGACCACTCCTTAATCTTATTTATTACCCTTTGAATGTTTACTATCATGCGAATGTTGACTATCATGTGATGATTTTATATCTTTTTTTGGTTTACTATTATGCGAATTCTGACTATCATGTGATGATTTTATATCTTTTTTTGATTTACTATCATGCGAATTCTGACTATCATGTGATGATTTTATATCTTTTTTTGATTTACTATCATGCGAATGTTGACTATCATGTGATAATTTTATATCTTTTTTTGGTTTACTATCACTTGAGTTTTCTATATTTTTCATATTAATATATGCTCCTTATTACAAATGAGTTTTTAATAACTGATCTAAATTTTTAGTCTTCATCTTGAAGTTCAATACATCCTTCATGTTCAACACATTCGTCTATTGTATGCTTATGCTTTTTACCACAACAACCACAAGTTATATATATATTTATTGGTGTATGAACATTTATAGGTCCTACATTGTTACTTGCATTAGATTGGTTATTATTGTTTGCATTAGATTCTGCCATTGCTTCTGCTTCGGCTTCGGCTTCTGCTTCTGCTTATGCTTCTGCTTCTGCTTCTGCATCGGCGTCTGCGTCGGCTTCGGCGTCGACTTCTGCATCTGCATCTGCGTCTGCATCTGCATCGGCTTCGGCTTCTGCTTCTGCTTCGGCGTCTGCATCTGCGTCGGCGTCGGCTTCGGCGTCTGCGTCTGCATCTGCATCTGCGTCTGCATCTGCATCGGCTTCGGCTTCGGCTTCTGCTTCTGCTTCGGCGTCTGCATCTGCATCGGCGTCTGCGTCTGCATCGGCGTCGGCGTCTGCATCGGCGTCTGCGTCGGCATCGGCTTCTGCTTCGGCGTCTGCATCTGCGTCTGCATCGGCGTCTGCATCGGCATCGGCATCTGCATCTGCGTCTGCATCTGCATCTGCATCTGCGTCTGCGTCTGCATCTGCATCTGCGTCTGAGTCGGCGTCTGCATCGGCGTCTGCATCGGCGTCTGCGTCTGCATCTG
>NZ_DATIRC010000244.1:0-4517 GCF_035470145.1 Romboutsia sp. | reverse complement strand
TGTCTATCAAAAGTTATATCTAAATAATTGAAAAAAAATGCTTCATTATATAATCCGGTAATAGGGCACTTAGTAAGCTTATTCTGTATTTCTTGAACATTCCTTTTTAATTCTTCATTTAATTCCATTAACTTTCTATTTTTTTCACTAAGTTCTGTAATTTTCTTTTCTCCTCCAAAAATTTTAGAATTTAATATTTCAGGAAGTAAAATATCATATTCTTTTGATATTTTTTGTGCAAATGGCTCCATTATAGTTAGAAAGTCTATTCCTTTTTTCTTATACAATAATTCAAAAACTTTATTCCAAAGTTCTTTTCCCGTACAATTAAAATCCTCTATGAATCCTGTTTGTTCATCTAATACTATATCTTCATCCTGAAGAATATTTTTTATTTCTTCAATTTTCAAAACAGAGCAAAGTCTTTTTACTACTTGGTTGCAAATCCCTAAGTAACCGCCTGTCTTTGAAATTTCTTTTTTAATAGGATCTAAAAAAGTTCCACACTCTAAATCTCGTAGTGCCTTAATATAGGTTTTTATATCCTGTTCAATTACACACCCATGCTGAGGAGCGATCCTTAATATATCCATGGTTAAAAATATTTCCATTACGGGTCTTAATATTTCATTTCCAGGCATGTAATGTTCATGAAATGCTTTCATGGATTCCATATATCCTTCTTTTGCAAATAATTCATCTTTGCCATTTGAAAATGCACCAAATAAATCGCTAGAAAACAATGTTTTAGATTCAATATCATAAGTTGCAATAGAGCCTGGGAAGTGCAAATAAGGAGTTGATACAAACATAAGAGTTCTTCCTGAGGATAATGTCAATTTAAAGTCTTTTTGATTCACTATATAGTAAGGAGATTTTATTCCATAATATTTGACTATTACAGAAGTTCTCCAGTGTGTTACAACTTGTGCTTGCAATCCTTTCTTTTCAAATAAAGGTACACTAGAACAAAAATCCGGATCTTGATGGTGCAATATAACATGTTTTATATTTTCTAATGGAATCAATTTTGTCACATTAGAAAAAACTTTTTCAAAATCCAATACTGAGCCAGGGTCTATGAGAACGCCTTCCCCTTGATCTATAATCAAGTAAGGGTTACAATGAAGTCCACCTGCTTCTTCAGTATCCCCTACCCAGTATATCCCATTTGCAATTTCTATATTTTTTAATTTATTTCCCATAATTATCCCCCCCATAAAATATATTTATAGTATTAACTAAGTATTAATTTTATTATATTTTTTTATCTATTATATGAAATTTCATAGCATAAACAGTATGATGATTGCTTCTTTACAACAAGGATTACAAAGGATATGAATTGTAATGATTTTTATGTAAGTAAACATCAAATCGTACCCATACAATACGCATAACTGATATATTTTTGCAGAAAAACTTGATAAATTGTTTGGATGATGTAATAATATTTAACAAGAAGATACTTTAGGTAACTATTGTATATATACGATAATAAGGGGGAAATTATAATGGATACTAGATATGGTTTAAATAAGAATCTTGCTCAAATGCTAAAGGGTGGAGTAATTATGGATGTAACAACTCCTGAAGAAGCAAAAATCGCTGAAGAAGCTGGTGCTTGTGCTGTTATGGCTCTTGAAAGAGTTCCTGCTGATATTAGAAAAGATGGTGGAGTTGCACGTGCTTCAGATCCAGAAATGATTAAAGGTATTCAAAACGCTGTTTCTATTCCAGTTATGGCGAAAGTAAGAATTGGACATTTCGTTGAAGCTCAAATTTTAGAAGCTCTTAACGTTGACTATATTGATGAAAGTGAAGTTTTAACACCTGCTGATCCGACTCTACATATTGACAAAAAAACTTTCCAAATTCCTTTTGTTTGTGGAGCTAAGAACCTAGGTGAAGCTTTAAGAAGAATTGGTGAAGGTGCTTCAATGATTAGAACTAAAGGTGAGCCTGGAACAGGTGATGTTATCGAAGCAGTTAAACACATGAGAATGATGAATTCTGAAATCAGAAGAATTCAAGGTTTAATGAAAGATGAATTAATGAATGCTGCTAAAGAACTACAAGCTCCTATTCATTTAGTTGAATATGTTCATGAACATGGAAAACTTCCTGTTGTAAACTTCGCGGCTGGTGGTGTTGCTACTCCTGCTGATGCTGCAATGATGATGCAACTTGGTTGCGATGGTGTATTCGTTGGTTCTGGAATTTTCAAATCTGGAGATCCTAGAAAAAGAGCTAGTGCTATTGTAAAAGCTGTTACACACTTTAACGATGCAAAGATACTAGCTGAAGTATCAGAGAATCTTGGAGAAGCAATGGTTGGGATCAATGTTTATTCAATAGACGAAGAAGAAAGAATGGCTAATAGAGGGTACTAAAATGAAAAAGATAGGTGTTTTAGCACTTCAAGGTGCATTTAATGAGCATATAGAGATAATCAAATCACTAGGTCACGAAGGTATTGAGATAAGAAAAGCCGAACAACTCAATAATCTTGATGGAATTATTTTACCTGGTGGCGAAAGTACAGCAATGGGGAAACTGCTTGATGATTTTCAAATCAAAGAAACTTTAGTAAATAAAATCAACAATGGTCTACCTGTGTGGGGAACATGTGCAGGAATGATTCTGCTTGCTAAAGAGCTTGATGGCGGTGAAAACGCTCACCTAAAAGTTATGGACATCAAAGTGAAACGAAATGCATATGGATCTCAACTAGATAGCTTCGTTACTAATGAAGTGATTGAAGATATATCTGAAAATGAAATTCCTATGGTGTTTATCAGAGCTCCATACATTGTTGATATAGATGAAAAAGTTGATTTACTTCATAAGATTGATGGAAATATCGTAGCAGCACGTCAAGGTAATATGCTTGCAACTTCTTTCCATCCTGAGCTTACGAATGATACGACTTTCCATGAGTACTTTATCAATATGAGCTAAGCTTCATAAATTGACACTGTAAACATTTCAGTGAACCGTTGATAAACAGTGGAATTTTACGGTAAGATATAAGAACCCTTGAGATAGTTATAAGACTATTAAAAAGTAAAATGCACCCTATAGAGTAGACAGTTTAAAAAACGCTCTCTATAGGGTGCATTTTTATTATTCATATAGCTACATCTAATTTCTATAATAGGAAGGGAATACTTATAATAATTTTCAAAAACGCAGTTACTTATGGTTCGGTTACCCATAAGTAATTCTAAAATCATATAAATTAATGCTATTATTTTTTATAAGTATTTATTGTCTATAAAAAATTTCTTCAAATGGTGCATGGTCAAAAACTTCTTGTTTCTTACCATCTATTAATACATTTATTCCTTTTATCCATTCTCCTTCATATTCTCTTTGAAGTAAAGTCTCTATAATAGTTGATTGAGATATAATTCCTCCAGTTGAACCTTGAAAGTATTGACTCCATGCTTCTTTATCTACTAAATTTATAGTAGCTATTCCTTTAGAATCAATTGACTCTAAAAATATACTTGCCTTCTCATCTTTAAAATAATCTTTCTTTAAAGTCACTAATAATTCATTTAACTTTTCTTCTATAGAACTATCATTTTTTAGATTAATAGTTTTAAATTCTACTATTTTATTAGTATCATCTACATCAGCTGTATATATTTTAAATTCTATATCTTCATCTTTATCTGGATTAACACTTTCACTTGAGCCTATTTCATTAGAACCTGAATTTTCTTGAGATTCTATTTTTCCTTGTATTTCATTTTTATTAGCTATATCTTTTTCTTTTACAATCTTTTCATTTGAACATCCGACTAATACTAGGCTAAATACCATCGCTATTATACTAATTTTCAACTTCATATTTTTCTCCTTTATTTATCGTATTTTGTAATATCTATTATAAAATACTAATTCAATAATATCAAATTTTAAATTATTATTTACAATAAGAAAACAATAACTTAAAGCAAATAATTGTTACAAAAAAGCATATGCAGCTTAATTTTATAAACCATATTTTAATTTTTCACATTAAAAAGTAGCAAACAAAAATGTTTGCTACTTTTTATCTATTACTGCCTCTATCTTTGCATATTTATTTAACTTTTCAGCATCTAGACTATATACTTCATCCATTAAATCAACCTTAAAAGTTCCAATTTTAGGATTATTAATGTCTGCTAATTCTCCACTTAAAGACATTGTAAGTACTCCCATTGTAGCTCCTTCTATAGTTTTTTCACTACATGCTATATAACTTGCTATTAAACTAGCACTCATACATCCTGTTCCTGTTATACTTTTTAATTTTGAGGTTCCATTATTTATTTTATAAACTGTATTTCCATCAGTTACTATATCTATTTTCCCAGTTGCTACTACTACACATTCTAACTTTTTAGCAATTTTTTTTATTATTTGTGTTGCATCTTCTTCTTCATCAAAAGAATCTACACCTTTTCCTTTTACACCAAATCCACCAATGAACTTAATCTCTGCTACGTTTCCTTTTACTACAT
>NZ_DATIRC010000243.1:0-3243 GCF_035470145.1 Romboutsia sp. | reverse complement strand
TCATTTGAATTACTATTTTTATCAGTTTTATGGAGAAATTATATAAATAAAGCAATTATATTAAAGAAAATACCAAAGACTATACTTATAACACTATCTAAGTTAAGAGAAAAAAATAGTATAAAGAAATCAGCAGATTTTTTAAGAGGAATTTTAGGAACGCTATTTTTATCTAAAGAAGATAATAAGAATATAGATTTTACATTAGATAATTTAACAAAACTAATTCAGTGGTTGTCGGCTACAGGAGAATTTAAACAAGAAGTTAAAAGACTAAAAATATGGGAAAATTATTTATCTAATAAATCTGAAAAAGAAATTAACAATATAATATCAGCATCAGTGAATTTAGCACAATGGTTTGAAATAAAAAGTGAAGAGAAGTTAGGGCATTACACTGAAAATGTTAATAAGTTTCATAACACAACTTATAAGGAACATAAATATAGAGAAGATTATATATATTGTGGGCGTAAAAGAGTAGAATACCATTTAAATATGGTTGGAGCTGAAATAATGAATAGAGCTTACAGGCAAGATTTTCTTAAGACAAAAGAAAAAAGACTACTTTTACCTGCTTGTATGAGATTAAATTCTGATGATAATTGTAAAGCTATTAAAACTAAAGAAGGATATCTATGTGCAAATTGTACAAAATCATGTAAAGTGAACCAATATACAAAATTAGGGGAAAAACATAATTTTAAAGTTTATATTATTCCTCATGAGTCATCTGCATTTACAAAAGAAAAGCCTGAAACAGGATATATAGGAATAATAGGAGTTGCATGTGTTCTTAATCTTATTTCTGGAGGATATAAGGCTAAAGATTTAGGGTTTATTCCACAATGTGTACTATTAGATTATTGTGGATGTAAGAATCATTGGCATAAAAATGGTATTGTTACTGATATTAATATTGATAGATTATTATATACTATTGGAGAACACAAAATAAAAGCTTAAATAAATTCTATAAACAAACAAAGAGGTTACCTAAAATATAGGTAACCTTTTTTAATTACAAGGAAATAACATTAAATTTCGTTTGATAATTTATAATGAAAATGATTGTTTTACAGTTGCTACAATTTCACTTTATATCTTGTTATTGAGGTAAGTATGGAAGCAATTGTAAAGCTACTGGTATAGATACTTGAGCATAAAGATATACTATTAAGTATACTCGATTATAAATATTGGCTTAATTATAATAATAAATTTCCATCTTATAAAAAAGGAGAGATTACTATTAATAAAAAAATATTGTATCTAAAAGAATTATTACTTCTATTAATAGGTTCTTTATTAATGGCCTGTTCAATAAACATGTTTTTTGAACCCCATTTGATTGCACCAGGAGGAATTAGTGGCTTAGCTATAGTTATTAACTCCGTCACAGGTACTTCTTTATCGTTAATCAACCTATTACTTAATATTCCACTTTTTATAGTAGCTTATAAAATCTTAAGCAAAAATGATATATCTAAAACTCTAATTGGAATAGTTTTTTTCACTGCTTGTTTGCAATTTACTTCAAATTTAAGTCGGCTAAATGCTACTAATGACCCACTTTTAGCTTGTATAATTGGTTCTTTACTTTGTGGTCTTGGTCTTGGGATAATATTTAGAATAAACGGTACAACTGGTGGAACAGATCTTGTTGGATTACTTGTTAATAAGTTTTTTCCAAATATAAGTGTTGCTGTTTTGATGGGAATAGCCGATTTTATAGTAGTTGTTCTTTCGGGGATTGTTTCAAAAAAAATTGAAATAGCTCTTTATTCAGCCGTATCACTTTATATTATAGTTAAGGTTACTGATATTATTATAGATGGATTTGATTACTCTAAATCATTTACTATAATATCTAATAAATCAGAGGAAATAAGCCAAACTATTATGAATGAGTTAGAAAGAGGAGTTACTTTCATTAAGGGAGGAGGGGCTTATACAAAGGAAGAAAAGAATATAATTCTTGTTGTTGTATCTAAGCGTCAGGTTGTAACTCTAAAAAGACTGATAAAATCTATTGATCCATATGCGTTCACTATAGTTTGTGATATTCATGAAGCATTAGGTGAAGGATTTTCATCTATTTAAATAACAGTTATGTTATTTGTTTATATAATATTAGACTCACTTGCAATGGCAAATATAACTTATGATAAATGGTTAAAATTCATAACTCCTTTAATTATTATTATAGCAGTACTGGGAATTGGAGTTATCATATAAGTTTGAAGCTTTTATTGAAAATATTTAAAGACAGCCATTTTTGTGTCGAAAGAGTATAATAAATTGGCACAAGCAGATACTAAAAAAATCATAAAACACCTATGAATTTTGTTTTATGTAAAATAAAAAGAGCTAGGAAACAAAAATATAAAAGAAGGAAAGGAGATATAATGACAGAGAGAAAAGAAACAATAGAAGCAGGATGGAACTTAGACAACAGTTATGCTCATTTGCCGAAATCATTTTTTACCATCCTCAACCCAACCCCTGTACGCTCCCCAAAGTTGATTATTCTCAATTATCCGTTGGCAACATCTCTGGGATTCAACATTCATGCACTAGAAAGTGATGATAGCGTAGCGGTATTTGCTGGAAATCAGATTCCTGAAGGTGCTTTACCACTTGCTCAAGCTTATGCGGCGCATCAATTCGGGCATTTTAACATGTTAGGGGATGGTCGGGCTATACTTATTGGTGAGCAGATAACACCTTTAGGTGAACGATTTGATATTCAACTTAAGGGTTCAGGTAAAACTCCATATTCTCGTAGGGGCGATGGTCGAGCGGTGCTTGGACCGATGCTACGCGAATACATCATTAGTGAAGCAATGCATGCACTTGGTATTCCTACTACCCGTAGCCTAGCGGTGGTGACAACAGGTGAGACAGTAATTCGCCCAAAGGAACAAACTGGTTCAATTCTTACTCGTGTGGCTGCTAGTCATCTTCGCATCGGAACATTTCAATACGTTTCAAAATGGGGCACTGTTGAAGAGCTTAAAGCCTTGGCTGATTACACATTGCAAAGACATTTTACAGACGTTAAAACCGATGAGAATATATATCTTTCGCTACTTAAGGAAGTAATCAAGCGTCAGACTGTGTTGATTGCAAAATGGCAACTGATTGGCTTTATCCATGGGGTGATGAACACCGATAACATGACTATTAGTGGAGAAACTATTGATTATGGTCCTTGTGCCTTCATGGATACCTATGACCTAG
>NZ_DATIRC010000242.1:0-23573 GCF_035470145.1 Romboutsia sp. | reverse complement strand
CAAGATTTGGTTTTCTACCTACTGCAACTAATGCATATTGAGCTTTAACTTGCTTTCCATTAGAAAGTGTTGCTACAATTTGATTGTCTATTACCTCACAAGTTTGAACCCCAATACCTGTTAATACTTTAATTTTATCCTTTTTGAACTGTCTCTGCAACTGTTTTGCGACATCTTTATCCTCAAATGGCAATAATTGTTCATTCATCTCCACTATAGTCACTTCTGTCCCTAAAGTTCTTAAGAATTGACCAATTTCGCAACCTATTACACCACCACCAACTATTAGCATAGATTCTGGTAATTGTGTTAATCCTAAAACCTCATCACTAGTAATTACAGTTTTTCCATCATAAGGGAACATTGGTGGTACTATTGGAACTGATCCATTAGCTAATATTATTTTATCAGCTATTATCATTTCCTTTGAACCATCTTCCTTAGTAACTTCTACAGTATTTTTATCTACTAATCTTCCGAATCCATTAACTAAGTTTACTCCTCTTTTTTCAAATAAGAATTCTATTCCACTTATTAATTGGCTTACTATCTTATCTTTTCTAGCCATTATAGCTGAGAAATCTGCTTTAATTTCGCCATCTATATTGATTCCGAAATCTTTAGCTTCCTTTATATTCATTAACATAGAAGAAGATGCAAGTAATGCTTTAGTTGGTATACATCCTACGTTTAGGCAAGTACCTCCAACTCTTCTTTTCTCTATCACTGTTACTTCTGCACCAAGCATAGCAGCTTTTATAGCCGCAACGTATCCGCCTGGACCTCCCCCGATAACTGCTATTTTCATTTGATTTTCCTCCATAGTTAAATTAATCTTATGAATTTTTAATAATTTTATAATCCTGCAGCATCTAATATAGCTGGAACATTTTCTTCTGCTCCTATTGCCATTATATGAACACCATCACATAAATCTTCATCGATTAATTGTTTGATGAATTCTCCTGCCATTTTTATACCTTCAGATACCCAGTTCTCTTTTCCTGCTGCTCTTAATCTTTCTATTTGCTCATCTGGAACAAATATACCTGGAACATTCGCAGTCATGAACTTAGCCATTCCTGGAGATTTTAACGGTATTATACCTGCTAATATTTTGCAGTCCATATCTTTAGTTGCTTTTCTAAATTCTCTCATTGTCTCTATATCATAAACACCTTGAGTTTGGAAAAATTTAGCTCCTGAATTTATTTTCTTTTGCATTTTCATTAATTGTAATTCTAATGGAGCATATCTTGGAGTTACAGATGCACCTAAGTAGAATTTTGGAGATCCTTTTAATGAGTTTCCAACTAAGTCAGTTCCCTTCATTAAAGTTTCAGCTGTTTGAAGTATTCCAACACAGTCTAAATCAAATACACCCTTAGCTTGTGGATGGTCTCCTACAACTGTATGGTCTCCTGTTAAAGCTAACATATTGTTTATTCCAAATAAACCAGCTGATAACATTTCTCCTTGTATTGCTATTCTGTTTCTATCTCTACCAGTCATTTGTAAAACTGGTTCTAATCCTATATCTTTTAATAACTTACAAGTTGCAAGTGAAGTTGTTCTCATAACTGCAGATTGAAAGTCAGTTACGTTTGCTGCATGAACTCTTCCAACTAATGGTTTAGCACATTCTATTAAATGAGAAAGATCCGTTCCTTTTGGCGGTGCCATTTCCGTAGTAACTGCAAACTTTCCACTTTCTAATGTTTCTCTTAATAAGCTCATGAAAAAATCCCCCTTTTTAACCTTTTAAAAGCTTTTAAGCGTTAGCTGCTGCTTCTTCTTTTTTCTTTACATTTAAGTGTCTTGGATTATTTTGTTTAGAATAATCCTTCATAGGTCTTACTTCTAACATATTATCTAATTGATCTATGTCTTTTAATCTATTGTAGATCATTATCCAAGCACAGTCATTTTCCGAACTTACTTCACATTTACCATCTTTAGCTCCACCGCATGCACCATTTATTAATCCTTTAGCACACATAGTTACTGGACATATTCCACCTGTCCATCCAAGTTCACATTCTCCACAAGCCTTACAAGCTTCTTCGAATTCCCCAACTCTTTTTGTTTCCCCTATAAACATAGTGTTGTTTCCTGGATAAACTGGTAATTTTTTTACATTCTTAACTATAGTTTGTGTTCCGTCTCCACAAGCTAAAGATAATATAGCATCAGCTTCTTTTAATTCATCCTTTAAAGTTTTTAAATCTTTTTTAGTTTTTAAAAGATTACAAGCTGGATCTAACATTATATATCCTAAAATATTTTTCCCTTCTGACTCTAGTGCTTCTTTCATTTGAAGAACTTCTTCTTCTCCACCACTTTTACAAGTAGCTGCACATTGACTACAACCAACTAAGATAATTTTTTCATCATTTTTTAAGAATCCTAATACGTCTTCCATTGGTTTTTTTTCAGAAATTATCATCTCTATTCCCCCCTAAAACTTATCTCTTATTTGTTGTTTTGTAACTTACAAGCCTTAACTACATGCTTAGCAAGTATAGATGTAGTTACAGAACCTACTCCTGCAGGAACTGGAGTTATCATAGATACTTTATCAGATACTGCATTAGTATCAACATCTCCACATAAGTTACCATCAGCATCAACATTTATGCCAACATCTATAACAACTGCTCCTTCTTTTACGAATTCTTCTTTAACCATTCTTGCTCTACCTACAGCAGCTACTAAAACATCTGCTTCAGATGTTACTTTAGCTAAATCTTTAGTTCTAGAGTGGCATATAGTAACAGTAGCATTTTCATTTAATAAAAGCATAGCAGCAGGTTTTCCAACTACCATTGATCTTCCAAGCACTGCTACCTTAGCTCCACTTAATTGAACTCCGTAGTGCTTTAATATTTCAACTACTGCAGTTGGAGTACATGGTGGGAATCCAGTTGTATCACCTTCCATAACTTTTGCAGAGTTTATTGGGCTGAAGCTATCTACATCTTTTTCTGGAGCTATTACGTATTTTATAACTTCTTCATTTAATTGCTTAGGAAGAGGTCTAAAACATAATATACCATGAACATTTTTATCGTTATTTATTTCAGTTAAAGCTTTAACATATTCTTCTTGAGTTATATCTTCTGCTAACTCTAAAACTTCTGTAGCTATTCCCACACTTTGGCATCTTTTTAATGCTCCTCTTTCATATGCTAAATCGTCACCTCTAGCTCCTACTCTAACTATTGTTAACTTAGGACTTATACCCTCTTTAACTAATTCATTAACTTCTTGTATTAAACTTTCACTTATTTTATCAGCTACTGGTTTACCTTTTATTATTTGTCCTTTAGTTGCAGTTACTTCCATTGTTTCAACGCCCCCTATAAAATTTGGTTTATTTATGATATATACCATATAAATGGCATCTATTTTCTTCTTTAATAATTACTTTCCTAATGCTTTTTCAACTTTAGCGTATACTTCATCACAGATTTTTACGCCTTCTTCAACTAAACTATCTACTTCCATTTTTACTTTATTAACATATTCTATATCTTTTATAGAATTTATGTTGATAACTACGTTTAATTGTCCACTAAGTATAGCAGCTCTTAAACATTGAACCCCTACTCCTACATCACTTATAGCAAGTTTTGATCCTTTATCAACTAAATCTTCATGTAATTTTATAGCATCAAAGCATACTCTTACTATGCTTATTGGTACTTCACAAGCTAATTTTAGTGCCTTTTCCATTGTTTCTTCTTTTATCTTCTTTTCTTCCTCAGTTGATGTAGGAAGTCCATAAGCCTTTGAAAGAGGTAGGAAACACTCGGCATCTTGGTCTATCATATTTAATAATTGATTTTCTATTTTTCCTGCTTTTGTTAATATTTCTTTTACGCTTTCTTCATACTCTGCGTATTTTTTCTTTCCTATAGTTAAGTTGCATACCATGCTACCTAATGCCATACCTACAGCACCTACTAGTGCAGCAGCTCCACCGCCACCAGGTACTGCTGATTTTGAAGCTAGTACTTCTACAAACTCAACACAACTTTTTTCTGATATTTTCATCATCTTCCCCCTTGAGTGCTCTAAAGGTATTATATTTTGTATACAGTATGGTTTTGCAAAAACGACACTCTATTTTAATTTTTTTATATTATGTATATAGTAGGGTGTGGCAAAAACCACACTCTACTTTAATTTTTTTATATAATATTAGAATAATCCAGCGATTACTCCATTTTCATCAACATCTATTCTTTCAGCTGCTGGAACTTTTGGAAGTCCTGGCATCTTCATTATTTCACCAGTAAGTGCAACTATGAATCCTGCACCAGCAGAAACATTTACTTGTCTTACAGTTATTCTAAATCCTGTTGGTCTTCCTAGTTTAGTTTGATCATCAGTTAAAGAATATTGAGTTTTCGCCATACATATAGGCATATGGCTAAATCCTAATTTTTCTAAGTTTTCTATTTCTTTAGAAGCCACTGGCGTAAAGTCTACACCATCAGCTCCGTATATCTTAGTAGCTATAGCATTTATCTTTTCTTTTATAGATAAATCATCTTCATAACAGAATTCAAACTTATTTTCTTCAGTTTCATCTATTAATCTTATTACTTCCTTAGCTACTTCTATTCCACCTTCTCCACCTTTTGCCCAAACTTCAGAAAGCGCAACATTAACACCTAATGCTTTACACTTTTCTTCAACAAGCTTAAGCTCAGCTTCTGTATCAAGTGGGAATCTATTTATAGCAACAACTGCAGGTAATTTAAATACTTGAGTTATATTTTCAACATGCTTTAATAAGTTTGGAAGTCCTGCTTCTAAAGCTTCTAAATTTTCTTCATTTAAATCAGCTTTAGCTACTCCACCATTGTATTTTAATGCTCTTACAGTAGCAACTATTATAACTGCATCAGGCTTTAAGTTAGCCATTCTACACTTGATATCTAAGAACTTCTCAGCACCAAGGTCAGCACCGAATCCACCTTCTGTTACTACATAATCAGCAAAATGCATAGCCATTCTTGTAGCTATAACAGAGTTACATCCATGAGCTATATTTGCAAATGGTCCACCATGTACAAATGAAGGAGTTCCTTCTAATGTTTGAACTAAATTTGGCTTTAATGCATCTTTTAATAGTGCTGCCATAGCCCCATTAGCTTTTAATTGTTCAGCAGTTACAGGTTCACCTTCATAGCTATATCCAACTATTATTCTACCTAATCTAACTTTTAGGTCAGCTATATCACTTGCTAAACAGAATGCTGCCATTATTTCAGAAGCAACAGTTATATCAAATCCATCTTGTCTTACAGCTCCATCACCTTTTCCACCTAATCCATCAACGATATTTCTTAATTGTCTATCGTTCATGTCTACACATCTTCTCCAAGTTATTTTCTTTGGATCTATTCTTAATGTGTTTCCTTGGTGTATATGGTTATCAAGCATAGCTGCTAATAAGTTATTTGCAGCTCCTATAGCATGGAAATCTCCAGTAAAGTGTAAGTTTATATCTTCCATAGGTACAACTTGAGCATATCCCCCACCAGCTGCTCCACCTTTAACACCAAATACAGGTCCTAGAGATGGCTCTCTTAAAGCAACTAATACATTTTTATCTAGCTTAGCTAATGCATCAGCAACTCCTATAGTAGTAGTAGTTTTTCCTTCTCCTGCTGGAGTTGGGTTTATAGCTGTAGTTAATATTAACTTAGCTTTCTTCCCACCATTATCTCTTTTTAATAGATTATAGTCTACTTTAGCTTTATACTTACCATATAGTTCTACATCATCTTCTCCTAAGCCTAACTTCTTAGCTATCTCTCTTATATCTTGTGGTTGAGCTTCTTGAGCTATTTCAATATCAGATTTGAATCCCATAACTAAATCTCCTCCTAAAATTAAATATTTTAATAAATTTATGTGACACTATGTATATTAGCTAACCATCAAGGCTAGTTGATGGTCGGCTTATTAACTTTTTAATTACAGATTTTGCAATTGTAATAACTCTCCCTGTATTGCTTTTACCTGTTTTTTTGTTACTTCACTTGTATCATATGGAGATTGATTTGCTCTATCAGAGTTTATAACATCTTGATTATAATAAATAAATCCTAATGCTTCTCCATCTTCTATGTTGGAGATTATAAACTCTTCATCTTCTTTATTTCTAATTTTATTACCTACAACAAATACTTTTTTAACACCAATATCATTTCCTAACTTTTTAACTTTTCTATAAGTCTGTAAACTTCTTTCACCTGGTTCAACAACTACTATAAATGCATCTACACCTTCAGCAGTTCCTCTTCCTAAATGTTCAATTCCTGCTTCCATATCCATAACAACTACATCTTTATTTTGTAGTATTAAGTGAGAGCATAATCTCTTTAATAGTACATGTTCTGGACAAACACATCCAGATCCACCTGAGTCTACAGTTCCTAAAGTAAGTAATCTAACACCATTGTATTCTTTGCAGAAATTTTCTGGTATATCATCTACCTTAGGATTTAATTTAAACATCTTTCCAAATGAACCTACTGATGCAGCAGTTCTATCAGATACAAAATTTTTCATTTCTGATATAGGTACTATTGAATCATATACTTCTTTTGGAAAACCTAATGCTAAAGCTAAATTTGCGTCAGGATCGGCATCTACAGCAACAACTCTATACCCGTCTTCAGCAAACATTCTAGACAACATTGAAGAAAAAGTCGTTTTACCTACTCCACCTTTACCAGTTATTGCTATTTTCATTATTATACCACCTTTTGTCATTTACAACTTTATTTTTTGTTGTTTTTTATTATGTTTATTTGTTATTTTTTTATCTTTTATTTTATATTTTATCATTTTACTTTATATTTTAAATTTATTTTATATTTTTACACAAAAATTAAACTATAGTTAGTTCATCTTTGAACTGATTTTATCCATTACTAACTTTTCAAAGTAGTATTCATAGTTTTCTAATTTATATTTAATTATTAAGCTTCAACTTCAGCTACCATTTTTTCTTCTACTAACTTTTCAAAGTGAACACGTTTCTTTTCTATATCACTTATTATAGTAGCAGCTAATTCCTGGCAGTTTTCATTAACTGTAAAGCTTGCTCCTACTTTATCCTTTAATCCTTCAGTTAATATTTCTACTGTTCTTGATGAACCAGCTACTGGAGGCATTACTCCTAAATAAGTATCTATACCAGATGCAACAACGTAACATCCTATAGCTATTGCCTTTTCAGACATCCATTCTGGAGCTATCCCTACTACTGGAAGATCATTCATATCCATATCTAAGTATTTAGCACAAGCACTTACTAATTCTAATATACGACTTATATCAACGCATGATCCCATATGTAATACTGGTGGGATATCTACTAATTCACAAACTGTAGCTAAACCTTTTCCAGCATATTTCTTAGCCGCATCTTTATCCATTAATCCAGCCTTAGCAGCTGCTTGAGCAGCACATCCTGTAGTAACTATTATTACGTCATTTTTGATTAATTCTTTCATTATGGTTACATGAGCTTCATTTGAAACAGTTTTAGCATTATTACATCCAACAACACCAGCTGCTCCTCTTAATACTCCTGACTTCAGACAGTCTGTTAATGGTTTAACAGTACCAGCTGGATCTATATGCGAGTTTACAACTCTATCTAATTGAGGTACTATAGCCTCTATACTATATCCAACAGTTGCACTTGATTTTAATTCTGGTATATGAACTTTTGATTGATTTCTATTTTTGAAGTTTAATATTGCTTCTTTTACTATTTTCTTAGCATCTTCATATGCTGTTTCTTCACAGAATTCTATATATGTTGATCCTGAAATTTTTGCTTTTGGAGAAGTTGTTATGAATTTTGTATGATAGCAATCAGCAACTTTTGCTAATGCTGGGAATATGCATTGAACGTCAACTACAACTGCTTCTACAGCTCCTGTTATAATTGCAAGTTCTTGTTGATGGAAATCTCCTGCCATTCTTACTCCATGTCTCATTGTAACCTCATTACCTGTACAACACATACCTGCTAAGTTTATTCCTTCAGATCCCATTTCCTTAGCTAACGCTACTAATTCTGGGTCTTCTGAAGCTAAAACTATCATCTCTGATAATGTTGGTTCATGACCATGTAGTACTATATTTACTTTGTTGTTTTCTAGTACACCTAAGTTAGCTTCTGTTTGTCTTACTGTTGGAGTTCCAAATAGAATATCACTAAATCTTGTTCCTATCATAGATCCACCCCAACCATCTGCCATTCCTGTTCTTAATGACATATGTATTAAGCTATCTATATCAGCAGTACATCCTATATGAGTTGAATGCATTATTGTAGCTATTTCTCTATCTATAGCTCTTGGCTCTATTGCGTATTTTTTCCAAACTTCTTGTCTTTGTTTTGGAGCATTTTTTATAAATCTTAATGTTCCATGTGGCTTCCCAAATTCCATTAGTGCTATATCAGCTACTTCATGAGCTATATCATAGATATCTCTATCTTCTGTAGCTACACCCCACTCTTGTGCTAAGTCTATTAATTTCTTTTCATCTCTTATTCTATAGTTACCATCTGGACTAGCTAAAGCCATTGTATGCGCTAAATCTCTAGCATGGTCAGAGTGAGCCGCTGATCCTGCTGCAACCATTCTTGCAAAATTTCTTCCTACTATAACATGCTCATCCGCTCCACATAATCCTCTTGGAGTTTTTGGAGTTATTCTACATGGCCCCATTCCACATATTCTACAGCAGTTACCTTGAAGACCAAATCCACATTGTGCTTTCATAGCTAGCTTTCTATCGTACATAGTCTCTACGCCATCTTTTTCAGCCTTATCTAACATGACATGGCTATTTAAATCGATAGTTAACATTTTTTTATCCATATTCCTATCCCCTTTTTTTGATTTTTTAAATCCTTCGGTGATAAAAAAATTATGTCTATTGTAAAATCTCAAATTATAAATTGCCTAATTTGATTATATACTAAATTTTGTTAAATCTGTATTTTTTTAACGATTTTTCAACAAAATTAGTTTCTAAATATTTTTTTTTACGTAAAATTATCTTTAAATTTCTATTCTTTTTAGTTATTTTTTAACATTGTTATTTTTTTGTCATTGGTTATTAAATATGATTTATAAATAAATCATATTTAATAACTTCACAAAACGTTTACCAATATTCACCTTCATTATAGTACCAATTTATTTGTTTGTATATATATTTTTAAGTTTTCTATTTTTTCATACTTTTCGCAATTAATGCTCCGTATGCTATTGAATATAATTTAGATTCATAACTATCTGCTCTTGATACTAAAACTATAGGTGCTTTTGCCCCCATTATTATCCCAGCTGATTTTGAATTTGCCATATATGTAAATGCTTTACCTATTCCATTTCCAACTTCTATCGTTGGAACTAATAATATATCTACATCTCCTGATATTTCACTTTTGAATCCTTTTATTTCGCTAGCTTCTTTAGAAACTGCAAGGTCAAATGCTAGAGGTCCTTCGACTATAACATTCTCACCAAATTTACCGTCTTTGCAAGCTTTTTGCAATAAATCTGCATCTACTGTAGTTTGCATTTTAGGATTTACCTTTTCTTTAGCTGCTAAGCATGCAGCTTTAACTGTTTTTATACCTAGAGATTTTGCTGCTTGTATAGAATTTTTTAATATTTTTTCTTTTTGTTCATAGTCTGGAGCTATATTCATTCCTCCATCTGTTAATAATAATAATTTGTGATATTTCTCAAGTTCATATATCATAACATGACTTAGTAAACTATCAGTTCTAAGTCCATAATCTTTATTTAATACTGATTTTAAAAGTACAGATGTATCTAATAATCCTTTCATTACAAAATCAGCTTCTTTGTTTGATACTAATTCAACAGCTATCTTAGCACTTTCTTCTATTGTTTCAGAATTTATAATTTTAATATCCACTAAATTAAAATCTATTTCTTTAGCTATAGCTTGTATTTTTTCTGCTTGTCCAACTAATATAGGTTTTATTATTTCTTTTTCTACTGCATCTTTTATAGCTATTAAAACCTCTTTATCTTCTGCAGCTGCTACAGAAAGTATTACTTTGTCTTGTCCCTTAAGTTGATTTAACATGTCATTTAAACTTTTTATCATATTAATGTCCCCCTTTTCATATCTACTTAAATAATAGCATATTTATGCAAAAAAAAACTTCTAAAATTAGAAGTCTTTTTTAATTAATCAAAGTTGAGTTTTATCTATATTTATCAAGTTCTCTTAGGCAAGCTATAGTTATTTCATCCTGATGATCTAATTCATATGCTCTTTCTATATAATAAATAGCATCATCTAAATCGCCTTTATTTAAGTATGCCATTCCTAAATTACATAATATTTCTGGGTCTTCTTTTATTTTAGCTGCTGTTTCAAAATATTCTATAGCTTTTTCTATATTAAACATACTAGCCTCACAAAGCCCTAGCTCTACCATTGCATCTACTTGATGTGGTTTTATTATTAATATTTTTTCAAAATATTTTTTAGCCTCTTCAATTTCATTCATGTTTTTATAAGCTAGTCCTATCATGAATAATAAATTCCACCAGTCTGAGTGGTCTTCTTCTAGCGGCAGTAACTTTTCTAGACCTTCTTCACATTTTCCTTGGAATACAAGATTGTATCCTTCTTCATATTGAACTTTAAAATCCATTTTACCTATATTCTCTTGTACTTCAGCTACTAAATCAGCGTCTAAACCTATTTTTAAAGCCTCTTCCCATATTACTCTAGACTTTACATATTGACCTTGATTGTAATAATGGTATCCTAAGTGATAATATCCTAATGCAAATCCTTCGTCTAATGCAATAACCATTTCTAATTTAGACAATGCTTCAAGTAAAAACTTATTCATTGCATCATTTTCCATATCTTTTTGATATTGTTTAGCAACTTCTTGGCACACTATTGCATAATGATATAATCCCTCTATATCCTCAGGATGCATAGTTATAAGTGATTTTAAATATATTAAAGAATCTGTACATTCTCCAATATCAAAATACTTTCTAGACATATATCCCATATATGCTCTTAAATCTAAGTTTATCTTTTTAGCAAATGCATCTAAAAACTTTCTATATTCACCATTGTTTTTAAATTGACTATCTATACCAATCATAAATATCATTGCATCTGCTATAGACATTGCATTTATTTTGTCTTGAGCTGTCTTTTCCTTTATTCCTTTAACTAATACTTCATTTTTTATAGGTACATCTAGTCCACCGCTTGGAATGCTATACCCTTCCACTTGGAATTCTCCATCATGCTTTATAGTTATAAAAGCTAACTCTTCAGCTTTTTTTAGTAAGTATTTTTCTATTTTAAATTTCATACTAAATCTCCTTTTATATTTCCACACTATGCGCTTTCGATTTTTCAAATATTTTTTTATCGTCATATATAAATAATATTATATTGTCTATTTTTTCAATTTCACTATTTATATTATCTTTTAATTTTATTATATTAAACTTAAAAGGCTCAAAATGTACATGTTTTATTATATGCTTAGCTGGTGTATTTACAAATTGAGGTAAAAACTTTGATATATTTTCTTCATCTTGTAAAAATACATGACATCTATTTTTAAAATCTTCTATATCTAATTTATTAAAGAAATTTGGTATATTAGATGTTTTTCCTAGTGATATATAATCATATTTTAAAATATCATTAAAAATTTCATTTTTCACATTTATCTTATCATTATAAAAGTCTAATAATATTTTATATAATTGATTTTTTCCTTGAGCCATATCAAAATATCCATTTTCATCAAAATATGTTGCAAATTCTTCAAAGAATTTAAATGGACTTTCTTTATAATAATTAAATATTATATATCTCATAGATAATACAAAATTTTTAGAATTATAGTACTTTTCTAATATTTCTTCTATATCCTTTAGTTTTAGTATCTGTGAATAACTTATATAGTTATTATATAAAACTTCATATGGCGGATAATCCTTATATTTATATCCATGTTCCTTAGCAGTATTTCTGACACCTGTTCCTTTTATCATCTTTAAAAATCCTAATTGTAAATGCTCTATTCCTAAGTTAAAAACATCATTAAATGATTTTTTAAAACTACAATAATCTTCGTAAGGTAGTCCCGCAATTAAGTCTAAATGTTGATGTATATTTCTATATGATGCTATCTTTTGAACTACATAAGATAATTTTTTGAAATCATCTCTTCTTCCTACTGCATCTAACACTTTTTGATTTGTTGTTTGAACACCTATCTCAAACTGAAATAATCCCTCTTTACAATTTGATAAAAAATCTAGCATATCATCATCTAGCAAATGTGCTGTAACTTCAAAGTGATATGTAGTATAGTCATTATCATTTTTCATTAAAAAGTTCATAATTTCTTTAGCAAATTTTTTATTTGCATTAAAGGTTCTATCTATAAATTTAATTTGAGATACTTTTGCATCTATTAATGCTTTTAAATCTCTTTTTACTCTATCTATACTAAAATATCTTAATCCTTTAAGTGTTGATGATAAACAATATTGACAGTTAAAAGGACATCCTCTTGATGTTTCATAATAAACTATTCTATTTTCATATTCACTTGGATCTAAATTTTCATACGGACTTGGTATTTCATCTAGGTTTTCTAATAATGCTTTAGGCCTATTAGTTATTATTTGGTCTTTTTGTCTATAAACTATACCTTCAACATCTTCTATATTTTTATTACCTTGTAAATGCATTACCAAATCTCTAAATACTAATTCACCTTCACCACATAAAATATAATCTACAAATGGATAGTTTCTCATAGAACATTCACTATCATATGTTACTTCTGGGCCACCTAAAGCTATTTTGGTATTAGGCTTAATTTTTTTTATATTATCGCATAATTTAACTATATCATTTACATTCCATATGTATGTAGAAAATAATATTATATCATAGTCGTTCTTATGTATATCTTTTAATATATAATCTAAATCATTGTTTATTGTATATTCTTTTAAATCTACACTTACTAAGTCTTTAACAAACTCTTTTAAGTATCTTATTGCTAAATTCGTATGGATAAATTTTGAATTTAGAGTTGTTAGTAGTATTTTCAATTATTTCACCTCTTTTTAATATTGTTGTATATTTTTGTGCTATTTTTAGGTTAAAATAGTATATGTAAAATTCTATCAAAATTTTTTTTAACAGAAGGTTTTTCCATATTTTTTGTAGAATAATAGTATTATAAGTATATCTGATTTAGAAAGGAAGTTTTTTATGGAATTAATTGACCAAGTATCTATCAACGCTTTATCAAAAAGAGATTTATTGCTTATTGTAAAGGCCCTAGAATATACAAATGAAAACACTGGCCTTGAAGATTTTATTGATCTTAGAAATAGTATAATAAAAGAACTATGTTTTTTAACTGATACTACTGAAGAACAATTCGTAAATTATTTAGAAAATAATAATTAATAACTTACGATTTCTTAAATTTTAGTTCATATATACCCGACTTAGATTTTATATTTATATGAAGTATATTATTACTAAAATTCTTTGATACGATTGTTATTTGATTAAGTATAGGATCTAGTGCAGTATCCCCAGCTTCAAAACTAATTAAATTTCGTGGATCTGCATTTTTATCATAATTTTCTTTATTAATCTTATACTTTCTCAATTTGATAATATATTGTGACATTGATAAAATAAAGTCTATATTATCTATATTTAGATTTTCTTGCTCTCCTAATATAGATAATATAGATTTTTTTATACTTAAAATTCCATCATTTTTAACTTCTCTATTTTCTATATATATATCATATAAAATATTTAACATACTACATACTATTTTATTGTCATTATAATCTTCTATTTTTAGATCTATGTACTTATCAATTTCTTGTATAGCTTTTATTCTTGCCATTTGAAATTTTATAGTATTAATTTTGTCTAAATTTATAGAAAAACCTATTATTCTTTGTTTTATATCTTGCAATAAATTTTCATATTTTATATTTTTATCTTCTATTATTTTATGAATTATATTATTATATACCACTGCACTTAATATATATTCAAATAAGTTATCTTCTCTTTTTAAATATCTTACATATTTTTGAATTAAATCTACAGTCACATCTTCACTTTTTTGTATATTAGTATTTGAAAGAATTATTGGGAGTAATATATTTAATATATTATTATATACCGGTTTTTCTCCATAATATCTATAGTAAATTAATTCATCTTTGAGTCTATTATTGTCTACATAAACACAGCGTTGTGTATTATCATCTATTAAACATTTTGTATTTATTATAATTAAATCTTTTAAACATTTATCACCTATATCAAATGCTGCTATATAGGATTTTCTTATTATATCATCTTTCATCAATATTACCTTCCTTACGTAATACTATATAATAATTATTTTTATCATCTACTATATTTAATATACTCCTACCTGACTAACTAAAAAAAAAGAGACAGCTTATAAGCTGCCGTTTATACAGGGGGATAGTAGTGTACAAAAAATTTTATGTATTCTACTATCTACTTCTATTATACGATATTACATTTTTAGATGTAAAGTATCAGTTTTCGACATCCCTGTATTTTTTTTATTTTATTACATTCTTTCTGGTGCATGCATTCCTAATAACTTAAGTCCGTTTTCTATAGCTTGTCTAGTAGCTGCAACTAAAGCAAGTCTTGCTTTTCTTAATTCTGCATCTTCAACTAATATTGCATTGTCATGGTAGAATTTATTGAATGCTTGAGCTAAGTCTAGAACAAATCTAGTTACTAAGTGAGGTTCATTCTTTCTTAAACCTGTAAGTATACACTTATTGAAAGATGCTATAACTTTTAATACTTCTGCACTATCGACATCATTTAATAATTCATAGTTTATATCTGTAGTTACTTCTTCATTAGCTTTTCTAAGTACTGCACAACATCTAGCATGAGTATATTGAACATATGGTCCTGTTTCACCATCAAAACTTAATGTTCTATCCCATGAGAATGTATAATCTTTTATTCTACTGTTAGATAATTCTTGGAATACTACTGCTCCAACACCTACTTGCTTTGCTATTTCATCAGCATTTAAAGCGTTAGGGTTTTTAGCAAGTATTGTTTCTTTTGTTTTTTCTATAGCTTGCTTTAGAACATCCTCTAAGAATACTACTCTACCTTTTCTTGTAGACATAGTTCCATTTTCTAATGCAACCATACCAAATCCAACATGAAGTAAGTTCTTAGCCCAGTCAAATCCCATAAGCTCTATAACTTTAAACCATTGTTCAAAGTGTAAGTTTTGTTGAGAACCAACTACGTATACACACTTATCAAAGTTATAAGTTTCATGTCTGTATATAGCCGCTGCTAAATCTCTTGTCATGTATAATGTTGAACCATCATTCTTTGTTATAAGTGCTGGTGGCATTTTATATGGTTCTAAATCTACTATTTTCGCTCCTTTAGATTCTTGTAAAAGACCTTTTTCTTCTAACATTTCTATTACTCTAGGCATTTTATCAGAGTAGAAACTTTCTCCTGCTAAAGAATCAAATTCTATATCTAATAAGTCATAAACTCTATTGAATTCTTTTAAACTTTCATCTCTGAACCATTGCCATAATCCAGTAGCTTCTTCATCACCGTTCTCTAACTTAGTAAACCATGCTCTTGCTTCATCTTCCATTTCTGGATAATTTTCAGCTTCGTCATGGAATTGTATGTATAGTTTTAATAACTCTGGTATTGGATTAGCTTCTACAGCCTCTTTATCTCCCCACTTTTTGAAAGCTACTATTAGCTTACCAAATTGAGTACCATAGTCACCTAAATGATTTATTCTTGTAGTGTTATATCCTTGTGATTCATACATTTTGTATAAAGCATTTCCTATAACAGTAGTTCTTATATGTCCTATATGGAAAGGTTTAGCTATATTAGGAGATGAGAACTCAACTATAACATTTTCATCTTTTCCTACTTCACTACGTCCGTAATTTTCTTTTTGTGTTAATACGTCTTTTATAACACTTTCCGCCAATTGAGATTTATTAACGAAGAAATTAACATATCCTCCTAATGGAATAACCTTAGCTATAGCACCTTGAGCTTCTATAGTTTCTGATAACTCTGCAGCTATCATATTAGGAGCTTTTCTAAATACTTTCGCTAATTTGAAACAAGGGAAGGCATAATCTCCCATATCTTTATTTGGTGGAACTTCTATTAATCCTACTATTTCTTCTAATGATAAGTCTTCTATCTTTTCTTTTAAGCACTCTGCTATTGCTATTTTGAAATCTTGCATGCTATTTCTCCTCTCTCTTACTCTTATTACTTTATGGTAAATCAATTCCTGAGTTTTTTCAAGTTATTTACTGTATTTAGTTAGTTATATTTTATTATAATTCTTTTTCACTCATTACTTTTATTCCATGACTTCTTAATAAAGCTGTCGTAACTCCCTCTCCATCTATTTTTCGACTTGTAAATGTTCCATCATATATATAATTAGAACCACAGGAAGGACTTCCTTCTTTTAAAATAGCTTCTTTACAATTATACATATTTGCTATTTTTAATGCTTCTTCTGCTCCTATTTTAAACTTATTTGTTACATCTAGCCTCTTATTACTAATTACACTAGTTTGACCTTTTATAACTGCATCTCCGTCTAAGCGAATTATTTCAGATGGATCTCTAGGTGTACTCATTCCACCTAACTGTTCTGGACAAACAATTATGAATTGTTTATCTTTTAAGTAATCTATTACTTTATCATTTTTATTATTTTCTCCATTATATTTGCAATTTATTCCAACCAAGCACGCTGATACTAATATCATATATATTCCACCTTATTATTAATAAAACTTACATTTCACTATATGTTAAATTCACTTCTCTAAAGTTCAATTCACGATATAGTGAAATTATAAATGATTTATTGACATTTATTTTAAAGTAGCTATAGTTACACCTGCTCCACCTTCGCCATATTGACCAGCTCTTTGAGATTTTACATGTCTATTGCGCTTTAATACATCTTGAAGCCCAGCTTTTAATACACCTGTTCCTATACCATGTATTACCGTAACTGATTCTAATCCTGCTACATAAGCATCATCTAAATATTTTTCAACTTCCATAATAGCTTCTTCTAAATTCATTCCTCTCAAATCAACTTCACTTTTTACCTTACCTGATTTAGATTTTATTATATTTCTTGTTGACTTAGTAACTGTAGATTTTACATCTTTTTTAACTTTTTGAAGAGATTTAAATGGTAAAGTCATTTTCATTATACCAATTTGTATCACTGCTTCTTTTTTATTTTTATCAACTGAAACTACGCTACCTTGTTGATTAAGTGTTATAACTTTTACTTCTTCTCCTACTTTCAAATCTTTGATTTCTTTACTTGCTACTTTAGGAACTATCATACTCTTAACAGTCGGTTGAAGACTTCCCATCGAACTTGATAATTCTTTTCTAAGTGCTTCTATTTTTTGATTTTTTTCTCTTGAAGCTCTTTCTTCTTCTAATGTTCTAAGTTCTTTTATTATATTATCAACATTTTCTTTCGCTTGTCTTGTAATCCTAAATGCTTCTGATTTTGCTTGTTCTATCATTTTTTCTTTTTGTGTTGATATCTTCGCAATTTTTTCATCATATTCAATTTTTAATCTTTCTATTTGAGCTTTTAATCTTTCTGCTTCTTCTCTTTCTTCTAAAGCTTTTATTCTATTTTTCTCAACATTTTGAAGTACATCTTCTAGCGCTATATTTTCTGTATTTATAAATTCTTTAGCTCTTGAAATTACATAATCATTAAGACCTAACTTTTTAGATATTTCAAAGGCGTTTGACTTTCCTGGAACACCAATAAGCAATCTATATGTCGGACTTAAAGTTTCTAAATCAAATTCTACCGCTGCATTTTCTACACCTTCTTTAGTTAGTGTATAATTCTTTATTTCGCTATAGTGAGTTGTTGCTATACATTTCGCTCCCGCCATGTATACATCTTCTAATATCGCTATGGCAAGGGCTGCTCCTTCTATAGGATCTGTTCCCGCTCCTAATTCGTCAAATATAACTAATGAATCCTCTGTTACATCTTTTAATATTGATACTATATTAGTCATATGAGATGAGAATGTAGATAAACTTTGCTCTATACTTTGTTCATCTCCTATATCTGCAAATACATTATCATATACACACATACTACTTCCGAAATCTGCTGGTATATGTAATCCACTTTGTGTCATAAGTGCAAATAAACCTACTGTTTTTATAGTTACTGTTTTACCACCTGTATTAGGTCCAGTTATAACTAATGTATGGAAGTCTCTCCCTAAATAAACTGTATTCGGCACAACTTTATCTTTTTCTAATAGTGGATGTCTACCATTTTTTATATTTATAAATTTATCTTCATTTAATGTAGGTTCTACACCTCTCATTTGTATAGATAATTTTCCTTTTGCAAATGCAAAATCTAGCCTACCTAATATTTCTTGATTAGATATTAAATCATTACTTACTTCTCCAACCATTGAAGATAGCTCAGCTAATATTCTTTCTATCTCTTCTTTTTCATTAAGCCTTAATTGTCTAAGTTCATTATTCATATCAACTATACTCATAGGTTCTATAAATAATGTTGCTCCTGATGATGATTGATCATGAACTATACCTGCTACTTGTGACCTATACTCTGATTTTACAGGTACTACAAATCTATCTCCTCTAACTGAGATTATGGCATCTTGTAAGTATTTTTGATATGTAGTAGAAGATATTATAGAATTTAATTTTGATCTTATAGATTGATTTTTTTGTACAATTCTTCTTCTAATATCTCTAAGTGTAGATGATGCATTATCAGATATTTCTATTTCACTTATTATTGCATTGTAAATAGCATCCTCTATATCTCTGTATGCGTATAAAGAATTTGATAATGCTTGTATTATAGGATAATTAAAATCTTCTTCCTCACTTGAAGCTAAGCTATTTTTTAATGTTCTTGCTGTTCTTAATGTATCTGCTATCATTATTAAACTTCCAGGGTCTAATGATGCTCCCACATTAGCTCTTTTAGCTTTATCTTCTATATCATGTATTCCTTGTAATCCAACTGATCCTCTTTTTATAAGTATAGCTTGAGCTTCACTAGTTTCTTCTAGCATATGCTTAACTTCCTCAAAATCAGAGCTTGGATTTAATTTGTCTATATATTTCATACCTAATGAAGATGACGATTTACTCTTCAATAGATCTACTATTTTATTGAATTCTAAAACTCTTAATGATTTGGGATTCATATGTCCTCCTTAATACTATCTATTTATTTTATAATGTGTATTTTATGTATATTTGTATTATAATATTTATATAGCTATTTATATATTATACATAATCATAGTTTATTTGTACTATAAAAAAGTTTATTTAGATATTTAAAATTAATGGTTTTTGTATATAATTTATTTAAAATAGTTATCTTAATCGAATTTACTACTAAAGGAGCTGGCAATTATGGAAAATGTGCTAAAAGGATTAAAACCGGAATCTGTATTTAAATATTTTGAAGAAATATCTCAAATACCTCGTGGTTCTGGAAATGAAAAGGAAATAAGTGATTTCCTTAAAGAATTTGGAGAAAAATTAGGATTTGAAACTATTCAAGATGATGCTTTGAATATAATAATAAGAAAACCTGCTACAAAGGGTTATGAAAATTGTCCTGGAGTTATACTTCAAGGCCATATGGATATGGTTTGCGAAAAAAATAAAGATACTCAACATGATTTTGAAAAAGATCCTATTAAATTAAGAGTTGATGGTGACATGATATATGCAAGTGGTACTACTCTTGGTGCTGATAATGGTATCGCTGTTGCTATGGGTATGGCAGTTCTTGCATCTAATGATTTAGAACATCCACAAATAGAACTTTTAGTTACTAGTGATGAAGAAGCAGGTATGACTGGAGCTATGGCTTTAGACGGTAAAATGCTTAATGGTGAGTACATAATAAACCTTGATTCTGAGGAAGAAGGATTCTTATTAGTAAGTTGTGCTGGTGGAGTTACTGCTTGGTCTAAATTAAATGCTGAATATACTGATATTTCAGGTGATAAGCAAGCTTTATTAGTTGAAATCAAAGGATTACTTGGTGGACATTCTGGTATGGATATTATAAAGCAAAGAGCTAATTCTAATGTATTAATGGGTAGATTATTAAATTCATTATGTGTAAATTATGATTTAGCTAGGGTTGAAGGTGGATCTAAAAATAACGCTATCCCTCGTGAATGTGAGGCTGTTATAGTTGTTGATAAGAATGACGTTGATAAAGCTAAGAAGTGTATAGAAGAAATGACTACTATATTTAAAAATGAATTTAGTACTTCTGATTCTGGTATTGTTGTAGAATGTAGTGAAACTACAGCAGATAGAGTTCTTACTTTCAACTGTGCTGATAAAGTCGTAAGAATGTTAACTTTAATTCCTAATGGTATTCAATCTATGAGTATGGATATAACAGGATTAGTAGAAAGTTCTACTAACTTAGGTGTTTTAAGAACTAATGACAATGAAATTACTTTTGAGTGCGCTGTTAGAAGTTCTGTTAGAACTTTAAAAGATAATATAACTAATAAAATATCTTTATTATCTGAAACTTTAGGTGGTACATTTGAATTAGAAAGTGATTATCCTGCTTGGGAATATACTAAGGGTTCTAAATTAGAAGAAATTTGTGTTAATACTTATGAGAAATTTGCTGGTAAAAAACCTGAGATAATGGCTCTACATGCTGGTCTTGAGTGCGGATTATTATTAGATAAAATGCCTCATGCACAAGCTATTTCTCTTGGACCTAATATGTTTGAAGTTCATACGCCTAATGAACATTTAAGTATTTCTTCTACTGAAAATGTTTGGAATTACTTAGTTGCTATATTAAAATCTATGAATCAATATTAATAAGTATATTAAGATACTTTACTTTATCCATTAGATAAAATGGTTAATTTTATATTTTATTCTGCTGATAGTAAAAGTAGCATGATTTCATTTAAAATCATGCTACTTTTTTATAAATATTTTTAAGTCTTATTTCTTATTTTTAAAGTTAACTTTAGTTACATTGTTATTTTTAAGACTACCTTTTGGTGATAACATTCCATCTTTTAATCCTAATAACATTTCTATATCATTTGGATAAAGACTTAATCCACTATTAGCTAAGTTATCTACTATTCCTGTTCCACTCATTATCTTATTATCTATTAACATTTCTACAGATTTCTTTAATAAAGCAGGATTTGTTCCTTTTATGTTATCATCTAAAGGTTCTTTCTTTAGCCATCCTTGCTTTTCCATTTCTCTCATTAAATACATATATTTCTTATAATTTATAACCTCTAATTGATATGCTCTTAGGATCATTGCTGATATTGGAACTATCCATTTTTTCTTTAACTCAACATAATCATTTAGTTCTTCTACATTTGCTAAATCTTCAAAGAAAGTTTCCTTTGGTAATAAAAACGCACAAGCAAATTCATCTTTTGAGAATTTCTTAGATGATATTCCTGCTTCAACAGATACTATATACGCTAATTCATAAGCTAAATCATAATTTCTTATTGTAGCAGATTTTCTATCATTTCCTAAAGATACTAAGTATCTTGGATTTCTTTCTATGCTTTGCTTTTGAGTAAATGATAATGCACCTCTTTTATCTATATTCATTCCTGATATAGATATTCCATTAACTTCTAATAAAGTTACCATGTTTCCTATAGGTCCATCTCCTAATCCCCAAAATCTTCTAACTTTTGTTGCTAATTCTTCCATATCATCATATTTAGTTAAATTATCAGGAAGTTTCATTTCTGGGAATTTTATATATCTTTCTATGAAAGATATTAATTTGTGAGTCATTACTAATTTCTCTTTATATGATATTTCTTCAACTCTTGGTATTGGTGATTCCGGTCTTATATGTGTATTTTCAATTACTACCTTTATATTATCATTTTCAAAGAAATATTCTCTTGGGAATTTTAATGCATTTGATAATTTCATTTCATTTTCTACTACTGGCTTGTATTTATCTTCTTCAAATGCAAGTATATCTTTTTTGTTTATTTTAGTTTCTTGTGCTAATACATCTATTGTTTTTCCTCTATACATTCTAGCTGTTTTTAATTTTTTTCCATTGAATATTTTTTTTCTACTCATATTATATATCTCACTTTCATAATTCATGATATCCGTTGCTTTAAATTTAAAATGCTCTGGATATACTTAATACCCAGAGCATTATTCAATTTTATTATGTTGATAATAATATCATATTTATTGAATATAGTCAATTATCCTAAGTTTTACAAGCAATACTACTATAATCCTAGTTTATCACTTATACCCTGCATAGCTTCTAGTGATAGTTGTGCAAATTCAGCAAATGGAATTCCTAATTCTTCTATACTTTTCATAGCTTCTCTATTAGCTCCTGCTGCAAATCTTAATTCCTTCATACGCTTAGTTATAGATTTTACTTTTACACTAGATATTTTTTGATCTGGGTAAACAAGCGTTATAGCAGTTATAAATCCAGTTATAGGGTCTGCCGCATATATAGCTTTGTCCATTACACTCTCTCTTTTTATACCATTACAATCTTCATTGTGTGCTTTTATGGCTTGATATATGTATTCATTTCCAAAGTTCTCATTTTGAAGAATTTCGACTGCCTTAATACCATGCTTTTTTGATTCTTCTTCATTATTTTTATAATCTAACATATCTGAATCCAAATCATGTAAAAGTCCTGCTATTGCCCATTCATCTGCTTTATTTGGTTCTAATTTATTAGCCAATGATTTCATTACTGCTTCTACTGCATATGAATGTTTTATCAAGTGCTCACTTTCTAAATACTTATTTACTAATTCTATTGCTTGTTCTCTCATTTCCCTTTTCCTCCTAAATATAATACTTTATATACATTTATTTAATATAAAGAATGAACTTAAATAATATAAATTCATTCTTTGATTTCATAATTAAATACAATTTTTTATTTATTCTACACCTCTATAATAATGTCCTGCTGTAACCCCTGTGCTATCTAATTCATTATAAAGTTTAGTTGCTTTGACTCCAATCTTATAATTATTGTTTAGTACTTCTTGATAAGCTTGTATTACTTTTTTAACATTTTCGCCATCCTCTAATGTAAAGTCTAATCTAAATATATTTATACCAATTTCATCTAATTCATATAAATTGTCTAGCATACAAGTTACTTTTGAATTATAGATAGTACTTCTACAGAATATATCTTGAGATATTCTATATTGTTCATCTTTAAAATCTTTTAAAGCATATGTACTTTCCTTACATTTTGCAACTCTTTTATCCTTTTT
>NZ_DATIRC010000241.1:0-2888 GCF_035470145.1 Romboutsia sp. | reverse complement strand
AAGTGGAACAAATAATCCGAAAAATAAAGTAGTCCAACTAAATCCAATTTTACATTCTTTTACCATACCTATATTATTTTTTAATCTTAACATTTTAAACACTCCTTTTATTTTTTATAATAGACATCTAATTGATTATATAAACCTTCGTTTTCTTCTGCTAATACAACATATAAACTTACCAACTGTGTTACATTGTATTCAAATCGTGCTACATTTATGTCAGTATAAGTTCATTTAAACGTATTTCCTTTTAATTTCATTCCCTCTACTGTATACATATTTAATTCCCCCTAATAGAATGTATGTAAAAGCTATTTAAAACCTTCCTATGCTCTTTGCTACTAATTGTATGCCAAATATACCTATTGTGTTTGCAAGTAGCAATGTAATGGCAAATACTACGTTATTTAATATCTTTTTATTCATAATCCCTAATCCCCTTTATCATTTGTATTTATATTACATAATTATATTTACAAGTATTGCTAATAAACTTTTAGCTGCAGCAGCACTTATAAATAATGTTAGTGTAGAGGTTAATATCATAACTTCTAAATCCTTGTTAGTAATATTTTTCATTTATGTTCAATCCCCTTTAATTTTAATTATAAAATTTATTTTTTATCTTCTACTATTATCCATTCATCTTCATACAAATTGTCTAAAACAACACATATTCCAACAGTTTGTGGAAATTCACTTTTTGAGTTATTCTTAAACCCACATATGCAACCATAATCTAAACTCCAAGCAATATAATCTATTCTATAATAGTCGCAATATATTTTATTATAAACACTATATCCTTCTCTTATTTTTTCAAGTGCTTCAATTGTATTCATACGTTTCACCTCTTAAAAGAATTATTTTATTTTACCAACCATTTTGACATATAAAACACAGTAATCCTATTGTAATAAAAATAGCAAATAGATTTTCCTTGATTTCTTCTTTTTTCATATTCTATATTTCTCCTTAATTTGCTTGTAAGTAATTTGTTTGTAAGTAAATTAAATTTCCAAGTTTACAAGCAAATAAAAATTATATTTCATTACTTTATTAATGCCTTTAATTTTATTCTATCTTGTGTTATCATCTAATTGATCTAATTTTCATTCTAGTTTTGGAAGTAGCCTATATTTTTTATAGACTACTTTTTTATTATGCTCTTTTATTGCTTGTAACTAAGGTATCAAAGTCAGTTTCATCTTCAAATTCATCTAAAAAGTTTTGATCGAAATTATTGAATTTGTTTTTATTTCCCATATATTTCTTGGAATTTTTTTTATCATTTTGGTATATACTATTATTAGGTTTATTATTTTTAGATTCTTTAGTCGGTGCCTGTGGTAGAGTATCGACTTTTTTATTTTCATAAGCTAATTCTTTCATTGTATCTTCTGATACTTCATAATCAAGTATATATAGTCTATTTGGCTTTCCTAGTCCTTGCCTAACTGATTCTATTAAGTTATATTCCGTTAAGTCCTTAAAAGCTTTTTTAGTGGCACTTAATGATATTCCTAGTAACTCGCTAGCTTTTTCTTGGTCAAAGTATTGAAATATATATCCTTCTTTATCAGTAAAGTCTTTTGCGTTTCTTAAAGAAAGTTCTTCACGATCTCTTAATACTACATACAATAATTTTGCAGTTGGACTAAGCTTCTTTAATTTACTTTCTGCTAATATCCATTTATCTAGCTTATAGAACTGTTGAGAAGCCAAATCTTTGGCTTTATGTCTTTTACTTAGCATTTTCTTTTTCCTCCATGTCTTTCCTTATTAATTCTAAAACATAATCTTGGAAAGTTTTATTTTCCTCTACAAGCATAATCTTTATTTTTTTATACTCATTTTCGTCAATTCTTACTCCTAGTTGCTTCCTCACTTAATCACCTACTTTCTAATCTTAATTATATTATATTATAAACTTGCCAACTTGTAAACTACTTATTCATAAATTTAAAATTTATTTTTATGCGAAGAGCGAAAGCGACTAAATATATATAAGTATTGTTATTTAAGTATTAATATATAAGTCTTATTACTAGGCGGATTTAAACCTTCTTGAGAGTTGGATTTAAGCTTTATTGATAGCTTTATTTAAACTTTCCAGAAAGTTGGATTCCATCTATCAAAGTTATTGCAATAGGTATAGTCCTGTGGATAATGTGGATAAAGTAATGGTAAAAATTACCAAGTACCTAGTTGAAAAGATTTATTAAATTTGTAACACAATGTGCAACAAATGCATAGTATAAGTATAGCCAAATTTTAGGGGGTACAAAATGAATAATAATAATCTGCTTACAGACTTAGAGGTTGAAGTAATAAATAATTTAATAGATAGCAAGATAACATGGATCATTAACTTAATAGAAGATGAAAAAGATTTAGCAGCAGCTGAAAACTTAAAACAAGAACTAGAAATATGTAATAGCATTTTAAACAAATTAATTTAATTGTAAAGGCTAGGGTAAAACCTAGCTTTTTTATTGCAAAAAAAAATAAGTAGTAGTGCCACCAACACCTACTACTATTACTACTATTATTATACGATTATCTTTTTAAAATACCTAAATATTTTATATTAATATTGTAGCACAACTTTAGCACAAATTGCATAGTATAAGTATAAACAAAATACAAGCTGCATATAATATTAGAAAGAATAGTTGGTATGTAGCACAACACACAGGGGGAATTTGACAATGACTAAAACTTATAAATTTAATGATAAAGACTTCAATAAAGGTAATTCAGCTTCACAAAATATAAAAATGGTTTTAATAGCAGCAGCTTTAATAATAGCAGCAGCTACACTTGATCTAAGTATGATGGAAATAGTTTCAGAAAGTGCAATATTTATGTAGGGGGTATGTTAT
>NZ_DATIRC010000240.1:0-4701 GCF_035470145.1 Romboutsia sp. | reverse complement strand
TGCTAAAAAAGTAGGAGCAGAAATAGAAGTTGTTAGAGTTGTAAGATTCGAAGTTGGAGAAGGTATAGAAAAGAAAGAAGAAAACTTTGCAGAAGAAGTTGCTAAGCAACTTAAGTAATTACTAAAAGAGGACACTTAAGTGTTCTCTTTTTTTAAGAAAAGCAAATTTTAATATAAATAAACATATAAATATAAATATATAACAGTTATATGGGCGTAAGATTCATAAAGATTGTTAAAAATATATAAGGAAGTAATTTTAGTTCAAACGAGGAGGATTTCTAAATGAGTAACCCAATGTACAAAAGAGTGCTGCTAAAAATTAGTGGAGAAGCATTATCAGGTGATAAAGGTTTTGGAATAAACAACGATGTTGTTAACGAAATCGCTATTGCTATAAAGAAGATACAAGCAATAGGTGTTGAAGTATCTGTAGTTGTAGGTGGAGGTAACTTCTGGAGAGGAAGAACATCAGAAGGAATGGACAGAAGTACAGCAGATTACATAGGAATGCTTGCAACAGTAATGAACGCTATGGCACTACAAGATGCACTTGAAAATATAGGTGTTCAAACAAGAGTTCAAACAGCTATCGAAATGAGACAAATAGCAGAACCATATATAAGAAGAAAAGCAGTTAGACACTTAGAAAAAGAAAGAGTAGTTATATTTGGTGCAGGAACTGGAAATCCATATTTCTCAACAGATACAGCTGCAGCTCTACGTGCTGCTGAAATGGAAGCTGAAGTTATATTACTTGCTAAAAACGTTGATGCAGTATATGACAAAGATCCAAAAGTGCATGCAGATGCAGTTAAATTTGATGAATTAAGTTATATAGAAGTTCTTCAAAAAGAATTAAAAGTAATGGATTCAACTGCTACATCTTTATGTATGGATAATCAGATTCCTATAAAGGTATTTGAACTTTCAACGGAGAATATAATTAGAGCAGTAATGGGTGAAAATATAGGAACAACAGTTAAATAAAATTCGCTTCGCTCATATCGCCAACGACCTTGGAAAACAGGTCCGTTGCTAAAGCCTAGCGGTGGGAAATTAAAATTCGATATATATATAATAGGAGGATTGAATCATGAAATTAGAAACACACAAGCAATTAGAAACTAAAATGAATAAAACTATAGATGCACTTAAGCATGAATACACTACTATAAGAGCTGGTAGAGCAAATGCTCAAATGTTAGACAAAATAAGAGTAGACTACTACGGAACTCCAACTCCAGTAAACCAAATAGGAGCAGTATCAGTTCCAGAACCAAGAACAATAATGATAAGCCCTTGGGATAAGTCAGCTATGTCTGAAATAGAAAAAGCTATAAGAAACTCTGATTTAGGACTTAACCCAACAAATGACGGTCAAGTTATAAGATTATCAGTTCCAGCTTTAACAGAAGAAAGAAGAAAAGAATTAAGTAAAAAAGCTCACAAAGTAGCTGAAGAATACAAAGTAAGATTAAGAAATGAAAGAAGAGACGCTAACGATTCATTAAAGAAAATGGAAAAAGAAGGCGAAATAACTGAAGATGAATTAAAGAAAGCTCAAGATGAAGTTCAAAAGATAACTGACAAATTCATCAAAGAAATAGATGCATTAGCAGTAGCTAAAGAAAAGGATATAATGGAGGTATAATATTGGAAAAATATTATAACCTTTTGGGCCTTCATGTAAACCATGTAGAAGAATTTTTTAAAAAACAAAATATAAACTACACTATAGAAACTATAAAAGGTAAAAAAGACGCAGAGAAACTAACAGTTCCTAAAGTTATAAAAATATCTCAAATAGAAGATGGTGTAAAAATTTTAATAACATATTTTTCTGACTCCTTGAAATAGGGGTCAGAAACTCTATTGGAGGCATAAAATGAATTTATATGACATAGATTTAAATAAAGTGCCTACTCATATAGCTATAATCATGGATGGGAATGGTAGATGGGCAAAATCTAGATTTTTACCAAGAACAGCAGGACATAAAGCGGGAGTAGAAACAATTAGAAAAGTACTAAAAGAGTGTCAAAGATTAGGTGTAAAACATTTAACATTATATGCATTTTCAACAGAAAACTGGAAAAGACCTAAGCTTGAAGTAGACACATTAATGAACTTATTATCTACATACTTAAAAAAAGAAGTAACAGAACTACATAAAAACAACGTAAAAGTAACAACAATAGGGGACACAGAAAAATTACCAAAGGCTTGCATAGATGAATTAGAAAGAGCATATGAGCTTACTAAATTCAATAGTGGAGTTAATTTAAACTTAGCACTAAACTATGGAAGCAGATATGACATAAAAAATGCTGTAATAGATATAGTAAAAGACTCAAAATGTGGTAAACTAGATATAGAAAACATAAACGAAGATACTATAACAAATTATTTAAGCACAAAGTCCATCCAAGACCCAGATTTAATAATAAGAACAAGTGGGGAACAAAGACTAAGCAACTTCCTACTATGGGAAGCGGCATACTCTGAATTTTACTTCACAGATATACATTGGCCAGATTTTAATGAAAAAGAACTTCAAAAGGCTATATATGAATATCAAAATAGAGACAGAAGGTTTGGTGGGCTTAAGTAAGGAGATAATATATGCTTACAAGAATTATTGCTGGGCTAGCCCTAGTACCATTATCTATAATTATAATAATAGGTGGACTGCCTTTATACATAGCAGAATTAGCAATAGTTTGTACTGCTTTAAATGAGTTTTATAAAGCATTTAAGGTAAAAGATATAAACCCACTATTTAACATAGGATATATATTTGCAGGGTATTTACTAATAAAAAATATTTATGGACTAGACATACAATACTCATATGTATTAGCATTTATATTATTTTTAATCTCAATAACATACTTATTAAGATGTAAAAATAACATATTAGACATAGCTATAACATTCTTAGGGATTTTTTATGTAGCCATATTTTTAGACTATATAGTACTTACAATAAATGATTTTGAACTTGGAAACATATATGTATGGCTTATATTTACAATAGCTTTTGCTACGGATACATTTGCGTATTTCAGTGGATACCTATTTGGTAAACATAAACTAATCCCAAAAGTAAGTCCTAAAAAAACAATAGAAGGTGCTATTGGAGGGATATTAGGAAGTACAATTTGTGCTATATTATTTGGTTACATATTTAAACTTAACATAGTACCATTAATAGTAATAGGTAGTGTAGGAAGTATAGTAGCACAATTTGGAGATTTATTTGCATCTTCAATAAAAAGATACGTAGGAATAAAAGACTATGGAAAATTAATACCAGGACATGGTGGTATATTAGATAGATTTGACAGTGTTATATTAGTAGCACCATTTGTATATTTCGCAATAACATTCTTTATTAAGTAAGCTCTAACTAAACGTTGGAGCTTTTTTTATGAAGAAATCTTCAAAGATGATAAAAAAGTTTTAATTAATGGTATAATATAAAGGTTAACAAATTAAAATTATAGAAAGGGAAGTAAAATGAAAAAAATATCAATACTAGGATCCACAGGATCAATAGGTAAACAAACGCTAGATGTAGTAAGACAAAATAAAGATAAATTTGAAGTAGTAGCAATATCTGCAAATAGCAGTGTAGATTTATTACTGCAACAAATAAAAGAATTTAAACCAAAATACGTAGCAGTATATGACGAAGTTAGTGCATTAAAACTAAAATCAATGATACCAAATGATATAAATATAGAAGTATTAAGTGGAATGGAAGGACTAAAAGTAATATCATCACTTTCTGAAATAGACGTATTATTAACAGCAATAGTAGGAATGATAGGACTAGTTCCAACACTAGAAGCTATAAAAAATGGCAAAGATATAGCACTAGCTAACAAAGAAACACTAGTATGTGCAGGGGACCTTGTAATGAGTGAAGCTAAAAAATATGGTGTAAATATACTTCCAGTAGATAGTGAACACAGTGCAATATTCCAATGCTTAAATGGAGAAAAAAATAAAGAAATAGAAAAAATAATACTAACAGCATCAGGTGGACCATTTAGAGGAAAAACTAAAGAAGACTTACTAAACGTAACTAAAAACCAAGCACTAAAACATCCAAACTGGTCAATGGGTAGAAAAATAAGCATAGACTCATCAACACTAATGAACAAAGGGCTAGAAGTAATAGAAGCAAAGTGGTTATTTGGTGTGCAACATGATCAAATAGATGTAGTAGTACACCCACAAAGTATAATACACTCAATGGTACAATTTATAGATAGCTCTGTAATGGCACAACTAGGATGCCCTGACATGAGATTACCAATACAATATGCACTTACATATCCTGATAGAATAGTAAATGACTTTGAAAGATTAGACTTAGCAAAAATAGCAACATTAACATTTGAAAACCCAGATTTAGATACATTCCCATGTCTAAAGCTTGCTTATGACACATTAAAAATGGGAGGAACATACTCAGCAGTACTAAATAGTGCAAATGAAGTATTAGTAAATGAATTTTTAGAGGATAAAATTGGATTCTATGACATACCATATTATATAGAAAAAACTTTAGAAGCTCATAATAGTATAGAAAAGCCAAATCTAGAAGAAATACTGCAAATAGATAAATGGGCTAGAGAATACGTATTAAGTTGCATAAAGTAGGTACATAAAATATAACAAAAGATACAA
>NZ_DATIRC010000239.1:0-5445 GCF_035470145.1 Romboutsia sp. | reverse complement strand
ATTTTCCACTTACATATCTATGATAAATATGCCTATCATCACCTAAATAAATAAATCTTTCTAATCTTTCAATTAAACTATAGTTATCAAAATTAAGCTCAGAATCATCTATAACAAGAGCATCAAATTCATAATCTTTTTCAAAGCTTCCAACATTTCCAAAGAAAGAACCACCACCCTTAGTGGCTATATAAAATGCTTCACTAAGACTTAAGAAATCATATTCTTTATTTTGTGCCCATATAAGCTTAGAAAACTCTATAGCATAAACCATAGTTTTAAATATTGAAAAACTATGACCACCACTTACATCACTACCAAAGCCTAGTTTAACATTGTTATTTATAAGCTTTCTTATAGGCATTATTCCACTAGCTAGATTAGCATTTGAAGTAGGGCAATGAACAGCATATACATTTTTATTTTTCATAAGCTCAATTTCCTCATTTGTTAAATGAATACAATGAGCCATAAGTGTAGGAGTGTCACCAAATAAATTACATTTATCATAAACATCGCCATAGAATTTAGAAGTTGGATGAAGCTCTCTTACCCATTTTATTTCACCTACATTTTCAGATAAATGAGATTGCACAGGTACATTAAACTCAAGTGCTAGCTTACCAAGAGATTTTAATAAATTTTCACTACAAGTAGGTACAAATCTAGGCGTTATTATAGGTCTAACTAAGTTAGATTTGTTTTGATATTTATTTATTATTTCTAGGGTATCATTAATAGAATCATTAGTTTTTTCGCAAAGATTATCACATGAATTTCTATCCATATTAACCTTACCAACATAAGCTCCAAGACCACACCCTATAAAAATGTCCATTAACTTCATTGTAGATTCTTTATGTATAGTTGCAAAAGCAGCTACTCTAGTAGTTCCATTTTTATATATTTCATTTACGAATTTAGAATACATCTTTTCACCATAACTAACATCTTTATACTTAGATTCCTCAGGAAATGTATAATCATTAAGCCAAGGAAGTAATTCTTTATCCATCGCGATACCAACATTTCTAAACTGAGGAGCGTGGCAATGCAAATCATTCATTCCAGGGATTATCAATTTGTCTGTATAATCTATCAATTCATAATTTTTGTATTTCTCGGGCAATTTTTTAAAAACATTAACTATTTTGTTATTTAATAAAACTATGTATCCATTTTCTATGATCTCAAATTTATCATGTGTAGGAGTGAAAATTATATTTCCTTTAATAACCTTCATAAAACACCTCTCTAAAAGTTTTAAATATTTAATATTAATATATATGAGTAACACTAAATAGATATTCAATTAGTAATTTGATAATTAAGCCCTTATTTATCAATATAAGCCTTATATTCTTAAATTATTCATACGAAGAAAATATTTAAAATTAAAATATACGTATTGATACGAAAAAATAATAATAAATAAAATTAAAAAATCTGTCATTGTAAGATAAGACTAATTATATTTAAGAAATAATAGATTACTATCAAAATAAAAAATATTTTAGAGATTAAATAAAATAAAAATAAAATAGCGCCTATTAAAAATCATAGACGCTATTTTTTATAATTATTTTTATAAAGAAGTTTCTCTTAAAACTAAATTTTCATTTCTTTCAGTTATATTATTAATAGACCATTCATTTTGGAATAATAATACTGGATTTCTATTTTTATCTTCAACCAGTATTGTATCCATTGTCATTGAAAAATTATCAGACTTAAATGTATCGGCTTCAATCCAACGTATATAACGGTAAGGCAACGTGTGCATTATCATATCGACACCATATTCTTGTTTTAGACGATATTCTAAAACTTCAAACTGAAGAACTCCAACTACTCCTATAATAAGTTCTTCCATACCAGAATTAGGTTGTTTGAATATTTGTATAGCACCTTCTTCTGATAATTGTGTAAGTCCTTTTACAAATTGTTTTCTTTTAAGTGCATTCTTTGTAGATACTCTTGCAAAATGCTCAGGAGCAAATTGTGGTATACCAGTGTATTGTAAATTTGATTGCTTTTCACTTAATGTATCACCAATATTAAATATTCCTGGATCGTGTATTCCTATAATATCACCAGGGTAAGCTGAATCTATTATAACACGATCTTGTGCTACAAACTGTTGAGGTTGTGCAAGTTTAACCTTTTTATTTCTTTGTACATGAGTTACTGTCATACCTTTTTCGAATTTACCAGAGCAAATTCTTAAAAATGCAATTCTATCTCTATGAGATTTATCCATATTGGCTTGAATTTTAAATATAAATCCTGAAAAATTATTTGATTCGGCATCAATATCACCTAAATTACTTTTACGAGACTTTGGAGGTGGTGTTATTTCTAGGAATGACTCTAAAAACGGCTCAACACCAAAGTTAGTAAGGGCACTTCCAAAGAATACAGGTGTTAATTCACCATTTAGTATTTGATCTAAATCAAAATTATCTCCAGCAATATCTAAAAGTTCAATATCATTTAGCAGTTGCTCATGAAGCTCATCACCTAATAAAGTATTGAATTTTTCATCAGATATATCTCCAGTTGTAGATTTAGCAATAGATTGTCCATGGTTACCATCATTAAATAGTTCAACTTGGTTTTTATGACGGTTAAATACGCCTTTAAAATCTTTACCAGAACCAATTGGCCAGTTTACTGGACAAGAGCGAATTCCTAGAACATTTTCAATATCTTCAAGTAGTTCAAATGGGTCTTTTCCTTGACGGTCCATTTTATTGATAAAAGTAAAAATTGGTATTCCTCTCATTTTACAAACGTGGAATAACTTTTTTGTTTGATCCTCAACACCTTTAGCAGAGTCAATAACCATTACTGCACTGTCTGCTGCCATAAGAGTTCTATAAGTGTCCTCACTGAAATCTTGATGCCCTGGAGTGTCAAGAATATTTATACAAAAGTTATTATATTCAAATTGAAGAACACTTGAGGCAACAGATATCCCTCTTTGCTTTTCAATTTCCATCCAGTCAGACACTGCATGTTTTTGAGATCTTCTTGACTTAACAGATCCTGCTTCACGAATGGCACCACCATATAATAGAAACTTTTCAGTTAATGTAGTTTTTCCTGCATCGGGATGGGAAATAATTGCAAAGGTTCTTCTTCTTCGAACTTCATCAATCAAACTTAAGTTTTGTTCTGTCATTTTTTATCATCCTTTATTTTAATTTTATGATTATCTAAATATAAAAAAATCTCCAATTTAAGATTTATAAGGAAGACTTTTTTGAAGCACATATACGAAAATTATATTTATTAACAGTTTTAAAATGAATATAATTTCCTACGTGCTATAAAAAAGCTCTAACCTTATTGATATTATAACTTTATTGCAAAACTGTCAATATAGAAGCTAACTAAATTATAGATAACAATCTTTGGATTTATACGGTTTATAGTATCTCAGATAACTAATTATATCTAATAAATGTAATAGACAAATTTTAAAATTCATATTATTAATTGAGTGAAAATTAAAAAAATACCTTTTTGTATTTTAAAGTATTCTAACTTATCTGATTTGTGGATAAGTTAGAATACCAACCGCTAACCTTGAGCAACGGACCTGTTTTTTAGGTCGTTGGCGACATAAGTGAAGCAAATTTTTTACTTTGGAGGATAACTATGATTAAAGAAGTATATAAAGCAAAAAAACTCGATGAAGTACTAAATATACTTGAGATTAAAAAATCAAGGGCAAAAATTATAGCTGGTGGAACTGACTTAATTGTTGAGATGAGAAATAATAAATTTAATAAAGAAATTTTGATTGATATCAGCGATATAGAAGAACTTAAGATTATAAAAGAAGAAGGAAATACTATAAAAATAGGTGCATGTACAACATTTAACGATATTATAAACTCCGATAAAATTAGTAGCAATTTATATGGATTAAAAAAATCATCAAGTCTTGTAGGTTCTCCACAGATAAGAAGTAAAGGTACTATAGGTGGAAATATATGTAATGCCTCTCCTAGTGCTGATTTAATACCACCACTTTTAGCTTTAAAGGCTATAGTATGTATACAAAGTAAGAATTATAAAAGAAAGGCATATCTAAAAGATATACTAATAGATAAAAATCATATAGATATAGGAACAAATGAAATTTTAACGTATATAGAATTTGAAAAGCCAAAAATAAATCAAGTCTTATCATTTGCTAAATTAGGATTTAGAAAGTCACTAGCTATATCTAAAATATCAAGTAGCGTTTTATTAGAGATAGAAGAAAATAAATTTAAAAATATAAATATAGCGCTAGGTGCTTTAAGTAAAACTGGTATAAGAGGATATGAAGTTGAAAAATATTTAACTGGAAAAACTGTTGAAGATGAAAATATAAACAAAGCTTTAGATATATTACAGGATAATGTAAGTGAAAACTTAAAAAACAGAAGTAGTGGGGAGTTTAAATCACATGCAGTTAAAGGTGTAGTAAAAGAAGCTATATATGAAGGCATAAAATTATTAGGGTAGCTACAATAAAATTATTGTGATAAGAGAAAATATAAGAAATATTAAGGTTTGATTACAAAATTAAGTAAATATATTGGGGGTGTATTTGTGAAAAATATAAGTTTGAATATAAATGATACTATATATAATGTTGATATAAAAGAAGAGGAGAGGCTTATAGATGTACTTAGGGATAAGCTTAAATTAACTGGAACTAAGGAAGGCTGCGGTGAAGGTGAATGTGGAGCGTGTTCTGTTATTATGGAAGGGGAATTAGTTAATTCTTGCTTAGTACTAGCATTTCAAGCAGAGGATAAAAAGATAATCACTATTGAAGGTGTAAAAGAAGAATATCTAAAACAAGCATTTATTGATGTAGGAGCTGTTCAATGCGGATTTTGTACACCAGGCATGATACTTAGCGGAAAATCTATACTAGATAAAAATGCTTCTCCAAGCAAGAAAGAAATAAGAGAAGGTATATCTGGCAACTTATGTAGATGTACAGGATACAATAAGATTGTTGATGCTATACACTTAGCATCCAAGATAAGGGGAGAGAATTAATGGAGGTTGTTGGCAAAAATATAAAAAGAATAGATGCTTATGATAAAGTAAATGGTAAAGCTATTTATCCGCAAGATATATACTTTGAAGATATGCTTTATGGAGAAACTTTAAGGTCTAGCAAAGCTCATGCGTATATAGATATTGATATAAGTAAAGCTAAAGAAATAGAAGGTGTTGTAAAAATATTTACAGCAAAAGATGTACCTTACAATCATCATGGTGTTGTATTTAAAGACCATGAAGTATTTTGTGATAAAAAGGTAAGAAGGATAGGGGATCCTATAGCTTTTGTAGTAGCTAACTCTAAAGAAGCTACAAAAAATGCTATAAATCATATAAAAGTAAACTATAAAGAAATAGAAGGAGTATTTGACC
>NZ_DATIRC010000238.1:0-3607 GCF_035470145.1 Romboutsia sp. | reverse complement strand
ACTGCATTTAAATTTGACATAATTGCTCCCTCTGCTAAAATTACACCTGCAAGTATAAGACCTTGCCCTCCAGAACCACTTAGCCTAATTTCTTTTTTCATATATATTCTCTCCTAATAATACTTAAAATTTATCTACTAATTTTCTATATTCTTCACTATACTCTGGTAAAATTATATCTTTAAAAATACCTATTGGAACTTTATTTGCTTCTATCGCTTTATTTACGTCATTAGTTACCATGCTATTTTCTTTTATTAATTTTATTAAATCTACCGCAGATCCCTTTTTATTTTTTCTACCATAATATGTTGGGCAAGAACTAACTCCTTCTACCACTGAAAAACCATTATGCATTATTGCTTTTTTTGTATATGCTATCATCTGATTAACATGATATACACTTGCCCTAGCAACAAATGTAGCTCCTGCTGCTGCTGATAAATTACAAATATCAAACGGTTTATCTATATTACCATATGGAGCTGTTGTTGCTTTATCATCAGTAGGAGTAGTTGGAGAATATTGACCTCCTGTCATTCCGTATATATTGTTATTAAACACGATTGTTGTGATATCAATATTTCTTCTACAAGAATGTATTAAATGATTTCCTCCTATCGCTGTTGCATCACCATCACCAGTTATAACTATAACATGAAGTTTTGGATTAGCTAGCTTTACACCTGTTGCAAATGAAAGAGCCCTTCCGTGAGTTGTATGTATTGTATTATAATCAAAATAACCACTTGATCTTGATGAGCATCCTATTCCAGAAACTATGCATATATTCTCTTTATCTAATTTTAAATCTTCTATTGCCCTTGCTATTGAGTGCATTAATATCCCGTGTCCACATCCAGGACACCATATGTGAGGTAGCCTACCTACTCTAAAATTCTTTTCAATAATATTACTTGGCATGGACAATTACCTCCTCTATATTAGCTGTTATTTCTTCTGGGGTTATTATCTCTCCATTAAATTTATTAATTCCAACTACAGGACAGTTGTCTTTTACTACTCTCTCTATTTCTAAAATCATTTGCCCCATGTTCATTTCTGGTACAAATATGTAATCTACTTTTTCACTAAATTCTCTTACTATGTCTGTTGGGAAAGGCCATACTGTTTTTATCGCTAATAATCCTATTTTTATTCCCTTTTCTCTCATACTATCAACTGCATCTTTACTACATCTAACCATACATCCAAAAGTTATAATCAGCATTTCACAATCTTCAGTAAAATAATTTTCATATATAAGTATATCTTCTAAATTATTCTCTATCTTATTAGATAACCTACTTAATAATTTATGAGCTTCCTTTGTGCTATTTGTAGGAAATCCAGTTTCATCATGTACAAGACCCGTTACATGAAACTTAAATCCTTTACCAAACCCTTCCATATTAGGAACTAAATCTTGTGTAACCTCATACGCTTTAAAGACTTCTTTTCTGCAAGTAGATTTTTTTCTATCTACTACCTCTAAGCCTTCTAATGCAGTTAAATCTACTTTCTCTCTCATATGTCCTATTACTTCGTCTAAAAGTAAAATTACTGGTGTTCTATATTTTTCAGCAAGATTAAATGCCTTAACTGTTAATTCATAAGTATCGGATACTGTTGTAGGAGATATCACTATTAAAGAATGATCTCCGTGCGTTCCCCATCTAGCTTGCATTAAATCTCCTTGTGATGGACTTGTTGGTAAACCTGTACTAGGTCCACTTCTTTGAACATTTACTATTACACAAGGTGTTTCAGTTATACAAGCATATCCTATAGCCTCTTGCTTTAGAGAAAAACCTGGACCACTTGTTGCTGTCATAGATTTTTCACCCGCTATAGATGCACCTATTATTGCTGACATAGATGCTATTTCATCTTCCATTTGAATAAATGTTCCTTTAACTCTTGGTAATATTAATGATGATATTTCTGCTATTTCTGTTGATGGAGTTATTGGATATCCTGCAAAAAATTTCATTCCTGCATGTATTGCACCGTGAACACAAGCTTCATTCCCTTGTAATAACTTTGCTTTTATTCCCATACTATACTCCTTCTTAATTAAATATTTTCTGCAATATATATTGCATAATCTGGACATCTTAATTCACACAAACCGCAAAGAGTACATTCAGATTCATTTTCAATATATACACTTTCGTTATTCATATTTAAAACCTTTTTAGGGCAGAATTCTATGCAAATTCCACACTTTTTACACCAAGACTCCTCTATTACTAACTTTTTTTCCAATTTAATCCCCCTCTTTAATAGAATATATTGAATTAATTTAATTTCGGATATGTTTACATATGATTAACTGATCTGATGCATTCTTGTACTATATTCAAGTTCATTGTAGCACCATTTTCTAGCAATTGCAGGAATTATTTCGTTTATGCAAGTTTTTTTATGTTTATTTCACTTGTTCTTTTTTTAGATAAATTCAACTACTTTATCTTATAATATTCATCTCAAAATCAAAGAAAATAAAAAAGAATAAAGGAAGGTATTATATGTATTAAAAATTAAATGTAAAGGGGATTTTTATGTTTAAAGTTAATTTAAATTGTCATATAAAGGAATTTTTTGAATTTAAAATTAGGTATTGATGAAGAAATACTTAATTATATGACTTTTGCAAATATTGCTTGTGGATTACATGCTGGAGATGCTATTTGCATGAACACCACTGTAAACATTCATGTAAACACGGTGTTTAAGTATGTGTACATACCGGATTTATGGATTTAGAAGGTTCAGTGATACACGACTCAGACATTGCTATATCCAGAGTCATTAGGATGGTAAGGTAGAAACAATAGATGGACAAGACATAGATATAAGTGCTAATTTTATATGAATACACGTATACAATCTAAATGCTTTAGAATTTGTAACAAAAAAAATTTGCAAATATAAATGAGCCATAACCTTCTTTTATAGAAATGGTTATAGCTCTTTTATGTTAAAACTATCATTTTATACTCCTTATGTTGTGCATGCCCTACTAAAGTTGATTTTGCAATTTTTTTTATTTCAAATCATTTTTATGATAAATATGAATGCTTAAAATTATTTTATTCATTTATTCTGCATCATAATCCGGAGTAAAGTCATAATCTAATTCATTTTCATAACCAAAGTATACTAATTCAATGTTTTCATTCATGTTTCGTACCTCCTTATTTATTATTGTTAATTATATTATAGTACGCCTTATCTTTTTTTGCAAGTTTAATTTTAAATCTTTCACTTCTAATTTACTATATGCAATTTTTTTTAAAAAAGTTCCGGTTTTTAAGTTACAAAACTTAAATTTTTTATTACATTTATTAAATTATTAACCTATGTAACATAAAAAATGCTAAGAAAATAATTTTCCCAGCATTTTTTACATTGTATTCTATTATCCAATTTAAGACTTGTTTTTCTCTTTGTAACAAACTTGTTATTGCAGATATTATAACTAATACTATAAAAACTACAGTCATTGAAAGTATTGCTACACTAAAACCTGCTAATAGTTTTTCACCTACTGTAAGATTCACAGAAGGATCTTTTAAAGCCTCTAATAATTGACTAATATTCA
>NZ_DATIRC010000237.1:0-1857 GCF_035470145.1 Romboutsia sp. | reverse complement strand
TATAGCTACACATAAATTGTTTTTTAAAAAATAAGCTGGCATAGGTATATGTCTATCTAATCTATCATTTATAAAAGGATAACTTCTAGGAACTCTAGATTTCCACATATCTGGCAATTGATTTACAGCCCTTGCTTCTACAAAACCTCTTAACAATAAAACTCTAGCCACACAATTCACATCATGTATGCCTTCTACAAAAAATATAAAGCTTCTCACTATCTCACATCCTGACCTAGTAAAGTTCTTATATCCTTTAACTTATTGCCAGAAAATTTAGTACTATAAATTTTTTCATCGTATATTTCTATTCTAAAACAAGATAAGGAATCAGTTTTATTTCCTACACCTATTATCATTCCATCTATAGCTTCTAAACTATGTGTAGTACAAATAAGTTGAACTTCAAACTCTCTACAAGCCTCTACAAACCATTTAAAGACTTCATTTATCATGTTTTTGTGTATAGCCGTTTCTATTTCATCTATTAAAAGTATCCCTTGTTTAGCACTTACCACCGCTGCTGCTAAAGTAAATACTTTCTTTACACCATCTCCAAAACTAAATAAAGGCATAAGACCATATTTTTCATGATTTATATAAGTAGTCATTTGATTATTTTTATTAGCAGTTGGTAATATATTAAAATCTAGAATATTAGAGTCAAACATTTTAAGAAGATTTATTATTTTATCTTTCTCACTTTCTTTTATATTTTCTATACCTTTATTAATTAAATTACCTCTAAAATGGTCATAGGGAGTTACATATACAATTTTTATAGCATCACAACCACTACAATCTTTAATACTTTGGTTTTCTTTTAAAAATATATTCTTATTAATTAAATCCTTATCTTCTAATTTTACACTTATCTTTCCTTTAAATGCATTCTTTTCTAACTCATTATCTTCAACATCTGAAACTTTAGTTAAACTTCCACCTATCTTTAACTCTCTTGTCAAACCATTAATTGTTGAATTTATTTGTATACTTTTGGCTCTATCTTGTGCTTTTGGAAATATTTCTAAGAACAATTCAAACTTTGAAGGGTAGCCACTATCTATCCTTGAGGTATTATTTAACATACCTTTTATGTTATCTTGGCTTTCTAAAAGTGATATAGCTTCTAATAACGATGTTTTTCCACAGTTGTTATTACCCACTATTATGTTTATATTTGATAAATCTTTTAACTCTAAATCCTCTATACCCTTAAAATGCTTTATATTTAAATAACTTAAATAATTCATATTATCACTTCTTTCTTCATTGATATAGTTAATTATATAATTGAGAAGTAATTAATATAACTTTTCTTTATCCTTTAAATAGTTTTTAAACATCTATACTTGTCAAATCTATTTTTTATTTTCTATTTATGTTAAGCTTATTTAGAGGTGAATATAATGAAGAAAACTGTAAAAGTAGTAGCAGCAATTATCGAAAATGAAGATAAAGAAATATTATGCGCTTTAAGATCTCCTGATATGGTCCTTCCTAACTTATGGGAATTCCCTGGTGGTAAGGTTGAGAAAAATGAGGAATTATTTGATGCTATAGAAAGAGAAATTAAAGAAGAACTTGATTGTGATATTAAAGCAGTTGAAGTATTTAATGATAATACTCATGAATATGAAAAAATTATAGTTAATCTTATATCTATTAAGTGTAGGTTGGTAAATGGAACTCCTAAGGCTAGTGAGCATTCTAAATTAGTTTATTTACAAAGAGAAAATCTACCTTCTTTAAAATGGGCTCCTGCTGATATATGTGCAGTTGAACAATTAATAAATGAAAAATAAAAGTCCTCTAACTTGAATATTTTCATGTTAAGTATACATACATAAAAAGCTC
>NZ_DATIRC010000236.1:0-3451 GCF_035470145.1 Romboutsia sp. | reverse complement strand
ATATAAATGATTTGAAAGTAAAAGAGAATACAGGAAAAGTATCTTTAAAAGATTTAGGTTATGAGAATATGATAGTTAAAGGACCTTTTTCTCAAGAAGTTATAATGGATATAAACACCCCTAAAAATAAAGTTGTAGAATTAGGGTCTAAAATAAAATTAAATATTAGATATGCTCAAAACTTAGATTTTGAAAGATCATTAGCTACAGTATATGTAAATGATGTACCTATAGGAAGTAAAAAGTTTGTTAAAGAAAAAAGTAATAATGATAGTATAGAATTAAATTTACCTAATGAAGTTGTAGGAAAAAATTATTATCAAATGAAGGTAGTATTTAATTTAGAACTTTTAGACTTAGTATGTGATACTAGAGATACTGATAATCCATGGGCTTATATTTCAAATGAATCTTTTATTGAATTTGATTATAATAATAATAAGGAGCTAAAATTTAGTACCTATCCATATCCTTTTGTTGAAAACAATAAATTTAATGATTTAACAGTAGTTATACCTGATAGTTCAGGATCAAAGCAATTAACTGATATTGCAAACATAATTGCATATATGGGTCATGAAGTTGAATTTAATAATGGAAAATTAAATGTTGTTAAAAGTAGCGAATTTAAAAAGCAAGATAAAGAAGATAATTTGATAATAATCGGAACACCTAGCAATAATCATCTTATAAAAGATATAAATAAAGATTTAAATTTGAAATTTAAAAAGGATTACAAAGGCTTTGAAGCAAATGATAAAATAAAATTTATTGGAGAATACTCTTTAGAGGTAGCTTCTATACAGTTAATAGATTCACCTTATTCAAAAAATAAAAGTGCTATGATTATAGCTTCTACAGATATAGCAGATTTAAGTTTAAGTAGTAAATATTTAAGTGATTTGAATCTGACAAAATCACTTAAAGGAGATACTATTGTAATAGGAAGAAATGGATATGTACAGGATTTAGATTATAAGGCTAAAGAAGAGGTAGTTAAAGAAGAAACTAAGGAGCATAAAAAAATAAGTAACCAAGTGAAAATATTTATTATGGTAGCTGTATTTTTATTAGTTACTGTCATAATTTCTTTAATTTTCTTAGTATTAAAATATAGAAAGTAATTTAAGGAGATATATGAACAAAAAAAGATTATTTATTATTATATTTGCAATTTGTATTTTTGTATTTTGGACTATATTTTTAAAAAATACTGAAGCGAAGGTAGATAAAATAAAGTCAGTTAATTTATCTACTGATTATGAAGTTGACCAAGCTTTAAATGATATAAAAGCTTTACGCGTTAATACCGTAAATGTTCCAGTAGTTATAGAAATACCAAGTCTTACATCAAATGATATGAAAATAGATGAATACAGCAAGAATAAAGCTATAAAACTTATAAAGTTATTAAAAAAGAAAAATATAAAGATTATTTTAGAAGCTTATCCATGGATTAACAATGGAAGTGATTATGAAACTTATTATAATCCATCAAATAAAGAAAGATTTTTTAAAGATTGGAAAGTTATATTAATTACTCTTATTAATGATATAGCTAATAAATATGATGTTGATATTATGAATACTGCATCTAACTTAGTAAAACTAGAAGAATATGAAGAAAATTGGTGTGACATTATTGACTTTGTAAAAGAAGAATTTGATGGATTAGTAACATATAAAACTTCATGGTGGTACACTGCTAAATGGGATGATGAAAGTATAGATAGGTACAATAAAAAGCTAAATAATAAGCTATTTTCTCATGTGGATTTTATATCAATAGCAGCTTACTTTGAGTTAAGTGAAAATTCAGAAAATACTGTTGGTGAATTAGTACATTGTTTAAGTTCAACTACAATACACAATAGGAAGCAAAATATAAAAAAAGAAATATATAATTTCTATAAAAAGCATGAAAAAGAAATATTCTTTGGAGAATTAGGATTTCCAAGAAGAAATCATGCTGCAACTCATCCTTGGGATAGCGTGGTTTCAAATATTGAAAATGATAAAGAGCAAGCAAGGTGCTTTGAGGCTTATAAAGAGGCTTTTGAAAATGAAGATTATTTAAAAGGATTTTCAGTTTTTGCAGTTGGGCAAAAAGGAGAAGATAAAACTTTTTATCCGTCTAAGCAAAGTATAGATATAATATCTAGTTGGTATGAGTAAAATTAAATAGTTAAATAGCAGATAAATTATTACCCGGGACATTAAATGTAACACATACACTATTAATGATAGTATTAGTAGGTTTAAGGAAGGATAATTGTAACTTAGAAAGTAATGTTAAATCAGTGATTTAAGAAAAGATTAATATAAAAAAATTATAAAGTAACCTATATAATAGATACTGTAAAAACAACTCGTTATATAGGTTATTTTTTATATACTAAGGTATTATAATTTATCTGGTTTGTGGATGAATTATAATACCAGCCGCTAAGCTTGAGCAACGGACCTATTTCTCAAGGTCGTTGGCGACATGAGCGAAGCGAATTTTTTATATTTAAAATAAATTAGCATAAATTGAATAAATAAAAATATGGTGTCGAAGATATTATTAAGGAAAATATTAACGGAGGATTTTTTTATGAAACTAAACAAGGTAATATTAGTAGGCTCTATATTATTTATGATTTTTACGGTAGCATATATAAATAATAATAAACTTGATAATACACATGAAAATACAAATGAAAGTTCTATAGAGGTTTTATTTAATAACGATAAAAATAATAAAATGAGTGAAAAAGAAGCTATAGAAAAAGTAAAAGCACATTTACTTAAGACGGGAACATATTTACCATCAATTATAGAAGTAGATAGCATAGATGGCAATTATTATGTAGTCCATGCATATGAAATAGTAACAAATGAAGAGGAAAGTCATACAGCTACAATGGGGTGGTTTCATGTGAATATGCACACAGGTGAGATTAGTGATATAATGAATTAAAGCAAAGACACCAGAAAGGAATGACAATGGAAGAAAACTCATATGAAAAACTATTAAATATAAATACAACTGGAGAAGAACTTTGGAGCGATAAAATAGCTCATTATCATCCATATCAAGCAACTTTATATCAAGCTTTAGATATATTATTTGAAGAGTATAGTATAAAAGAAAGTGATTATATAGTCGACTTTGGATGTGGAAAAGGTAGACTTAATTTTTATATAAATTATTTTTTCAAAGCAAATGTAGTTGGAGTGGAAATGGATGAAAGATATTATCATGACTGCCTTTGTAATAAAGAAAACTATTTAAAAAAACATAAAAGAAGTAGCAATAAAATTGATTTTAAATGCTGCTTTGCACAGGATTATGAAATAAATCCATTAGAAAATAAATTTTACTTCTTTAACCCATTTTCTGTACAAATATTTAGAAAAATTATAGATAATATATTAAATTCTGTATATGAGAATGAAAGAAAAATTG
>NZ_DATIRC010000235.1:0-7743 GCF_035470145.1 Romboutsia sp. | reverse complement strand
TGCGCGTTGAATTGATCTTGAAATATGCGCATTTGGAAAAAACTCTTTAAGTTCAAGAAGAAAATTGTAATCTCTCATTATTTCTTTGAATCCAATTTCGGTCATTTTTATATATTCTTCAAAGCCTTCAGCGGATTTTTCCTTCCATTTTGGAAGATTGGAAATTTTATCACGGTCTTTTTTGTCAAGACAATTAAGCTTGATTCCCTTTTCGGTTAAAATGATATATTTATTATTATTATTGTCTGATTCCCCCAAAAGATATTCCATTGCATCATTATATAAATTTGTCGGCAATTCTGACAATTGTTGTATATCTTTAATTAAAGCATCAATATATCCTCTGGAGTCCCGATGCATTAAAAGCGTAAACCATAAGGCTCGTATATGTGGTTTTGTTTTCCAAATTGGAGTTGTTAAATGCAAGCGATTAATGGGTTTTGCATACATTTTGATTCCTTTTATGAATGATATTAATCTTGATCTGTTTAAAAAAATACTCAATAAAAAATCATAAAGAAGAGCGAATGTAATATTGACAATAACAATCGGGGACTTTGAAGTATCATTGGATACTTTCGGGTATCACCGGGAACTTCCAATTGCCATATGATACGCGAAAAAGTGTATACAACTTGTATACAAATAAAAAGTCTATAATTTGAGTTTTTTTGATCTTCAAAGAGAGTGGGTGCGATTTTGATGTATAATAAGTACCCGCTTTTTTTATTATTTATATATTTATATATTATTTATATTATTTATATATTTATTGGTTTTCCCTACTTATTTTTAAAAAAAAATAAAAAAACATTTCTTTTTGGTTCTTTTTCTTTTCACAAAATTAGGCGCAACTAACTTTCAAAAATGCGCATAATCAACTATGGCTCTATTAGGCGCTCTGAGGGAGGATCGTTTTTAGGGGCACTACGCCTTGGGGGGCTTTCAGATCGTAGTCTGACGCCCTGTTTCTGTTCGTTTATTTCGAAAATGAATCGATTGTATTATTTTGTATGATGCGAAAAGTGAGGTTTTAAAATTTTAATATTTTCAAGGCGGGAGTTGAGAATGTAATTGAGCAATGAAAAATCATGGGAACTTAGTTTTAATTCACGTATATATTTTTTCCATTTTTCGATTGCTTTTTCCGCTTCGGAGAAAGTCTTGTCATAATACGAAGTTTCGGCAAGCATTATTGAAAAATCAACTTTCATTTTCTTTTTTTCTTTTTCGTTCATATATTCCTCAAACCAAAAAGCGGGGAGGCAAGTCGTAGTCATATTTTTGACTTTTCCACAAATGAAGTACGCCCGAATGAACATTGATGTATTCGGATAGGGCAGGATGAAATTGAACAACTGTTTCTTCCGGATCGAAAAATATATTTTTTATAAAACACATATCATCCCATGTCGGCAATATTATTTTGTCGTTTTTTGTTAATACATGGACCGAAACGTGATCCCAACCGTAACCGTCGGAAGAAATAATAAACAATGTTTTATTCGAAGGTTTTTTTTTAATTTGAAAATGCCCGCAATTTCCATTCTCTATGGAAGATTGATTTTTTATTCTATAATTTTCAAGTTCCGGAAAAGGTGTTTTTCTCATTATTTTCCTCTTTCGTTATTTTATTGTTTTCACTTATGGTACAAACAACCAATTTCGTAAATTGATGATAAAGCACACCAATTGCCTCAAACATTGACATACCATCATGAGTGTATTGAAGCTTATGGTCGTGATTAAGTTCAATTTTAATAAATGCGCCGTCTTTCATTGAATATTCTCCTTCTTTTTAGTTGATAAATTTAAAACCAATTTCCATCGATTGTTTCAGCTTCCCCGAAAGTACAGAGTCCGCACATTCCGGTTAATGGCAATATTGGCGATGCCCCGCATACTTCACATTTTTTTGACCAATCAGGACAACATAAGTTTTTTGCTTTTTCTCCTGTAATTTTATTTCCGCTTTCGTCGATTATTTCATATTCACACATAATAATATCCGTTTATATTTGAGTTTTTTTTCTTTTATCTATTTTAATTTTTTCTTTTTTAATCCATCGACAAATAGTTGAAATTGAAACATTATATTTGTCTGCTATAGGTTTCAACCCACCTCGAATCATATTTTTTTTGGTCCCTGCTTTTGGACCGGATTTCATCATTCCCTTTTTTTTAACATTTTGATCAGTAAAATCGTTTTTTGGTATTTTTTCAATCTTGCCGTTTTTGTTTATTATTTTTCCGGGTACCCATTTATAATATTTTCCATGCACTATATTTAGTATTGTTGTTTCTGATACTTCATAAATACTCGATAAATAAATTGCTGAAATTTTTGAATTAATATATAAATGTCGAATTTCTTTTACTTGATTTGCTGACAATTTACAAAAACGTTTAATATAGTATTTGTTGGGAATAATCAAATCACTTATATGATGATAAATTGCATTTTGTCGGCAATTAAATTTTCTCGCTATATATGAAATACAATATCCATCTTTATATAATTTACGTATTTTTTCTTTATCTAACCCTTTTGGTCGATTACTCATATTTTTAAAATTCTCTCATTTCCGTATTATCGTTTAAAAATGGTTTACATATTTCATAAAGTTCTTTTTCGTTTTTAGCATAAAATATTCCAATGTTATGATTAATTCCCAACTGGAATTTATCAATAAATATTGGTTTCCCTTCTTTTAATAATTGAACGTTTTTTTCGGTTATTCCTAATCCGATAAGAGGACCGCTTTTTGCTTCGGCAACAAATTTAACCATAATAAATGTTCCTTTTTTTTAATAATTATTTTTTTTCCAACTTCCATCTTGCGGTTGAAAAAGATAAATAGTTAAATTCAATATTGTAATTAATTTTCTTTCAATCAATGCTGAAACATCGTCAAAATCAAGTTTTCCCAATCCGCAGCCTAAAGCCGGAATCGCTATTGTATGTATATCATAAATAATAATATCTCTTTTTAACGATTGTAACCCTGATTTTATGTATTCGATTTTGGATGATTCTCGCCAATGAAATTTTGTTGGGAAACTAAATATGTATGTCGGATATAATGAGAGTCGATTATAATACGGAAAAACTTTTCCGATTGTAACTCTTTTTTGTCGGCATTGATATTGATAAAATTTAAAATAGTCAGGGTATTTTTTTTTAAATTTCAATGCAAGCCCCTTACCCATAATGCCAAGACAATTTACAGGGCACACATAGGCATCAACATCATAATTAAACATATCATCACGTTCATTTAAAATTATAGTGCATGATGATCTATTCGTTGTTGTTATTTTTTTTGTATTTTTTGTTTGTTCTCTCATAAACAATTTCCAAACAATTTTTGAGTGTTTTTGCATAATCTATACAATTAACATTTTCTTTTTTTATCATTTTTTTTCCATTTATCATCAAACTAATATCATATAAAACGATTGCACATTTTTCAAATTTTTCCACTTTAATATAATTATTATCAGGATCTGTTTTTTCTCCAATTTCAATTCCCCAAGTTAAAAAAGAACAATAATATCCGACAATAACCGACCAATCCATTTTTGAAAACGACATTATTAAATCAATGTAATCCATTATTTTAACTCCCTTGTTGCTTTTATTATTTCATTCAATAAAACGAAACATGTAAATAATGTTGAATAAAACAAGTCGATATCGTTTGTATTTTTTTTGACTTTTTTTCCCCCTTGAATTGAAACTTTCACCCCATATTTACAATTATTTTTTATCTCGTAAATTGTTTCAAATAATATTAAATTAAAATTTATGTTGTTTTGGATAACATATTTTACTGTTAATATTTGTTTGTTAGTTTTAATTGCATATCTGATATTATTTTTATCAATTCCCAGAGAAAAAAACAATGTTGCAATTGATGGAAAATCCATTTTAACGTTCCTTAAAGAAGACTGTTTTATGTTTTACATGAAGATATTTTAAAAACTTACTTAAATTATAAATAAATTCTGTTTTGCTATTGTTTTCAAAATAATCTGATTCAACATTGTCATTTATTTGAAGTTTTAAAAAATAATATCCAACTTCTCTATGTAATGTTATTGTATATATTGTTCCGTCATCTTGTTTTTTAAAAAATATTGTTTCAAAAGTTTTGTCTTTAAGAACTAAGAACCCAAGAGTTAGTAAATAATTAATAAATAATTGAATATTATCAATCGCTTTTAAACCAATTTGTTTTTTTTTAGACATTGTGATTGCTCCACAAGTAAATTAGATTTAAATGAGGATATTGACTGCGGGAAACCAACCATTTTTTTTTAATACGTTGATGACTTTCTTCAAGTATAAACTTGTGTTTATGCGTATATTCATTACCGATGAATACATAATTTTTCACATTGTTAATGACCCATTGTTCGTCTACACCATAAGTGCTTCCTTCATTAAACGGTCGCTTTGGATCGTATTTATGGGTTATCCATTGGGCAATAACTGTTTCGGGTTTAAATTTTCTAATGGCTGATATTGCATCATATTTCAGTACATTATTTCCATATTTTACAATCGGCTGTTTCATTAATTTATAATATTCTTTAATTTCGGGGAGTTCACTTATTTTCGCGTCCGTTGCGGGTATATTCAGATAATTTGCTAATGCGCCATTTCCAGAACCAATTTCGATTGCTTTTGTTAAATCAAATCGATGTTTCAGCCATGCGCATAATTCAACTGTCGGGAAGCTATAAATTCCATATTTATGTGCGATTAATTTTAAATGATTTGGTTCAATTTTACTATAAAATTCATAATCAAATATTTTTAATTGTTCGTTTTGATTAAACATTATTTTTTCAAGATATTGTATATCTTCTTTTTCTAAAAAAGATAAGTCTAACATCATCTTATTCCCTCGTTTTTCTCAAATGTATATTCGTCAAAATTCTTTTGTAATTGCTGTAATATTTATAATTATAATTTATATATTTAAATTCATTCGTTTTAATTGTTTTCCCCTTTTATGTCTCCTTTAATTTGTTTTCCTTTGAATTTCGGGCGGTCTCTTTTTATTTCATCGACAACAATTTGCAGAGCGTTTTTTAACAATTTGAAAATTTCTGTTTCTTTACCATAAATATTGTTTAAAATTGGTTCATTGTTTTTTATTAATGAAAGATAAAAGAAATTTGAGAATTCTTTGGGGCATAAAAACTCTTCAATTCGTATTTCATAATGAAATTTATTTGAATAGCAATATGTACCGGTAAAAGTATATGTTAGATTTGAATAATGAACGTCGAAATTATCAAAACCAGCCAATGAAAGTAACATCCTAATTTGTTCAAAATTAATCATGTTTATTTATCGATTCAATTAAATAATGCATTCCGTCAATTGCTTTTTTTTCGTTGATTGGTTTCAATGATAAATATTTAAATACTTGATTAATATTATTTTTATCTTCAATGCTTTTCCATCTTTTGACGATATCATTTTCGGCAGCATGAAGCGCTATTAAATCAGAAGTTCTACGTCCGAAACAACGTCGAATAAATGTTACATCATCACGTTTTTGAGCGGATTCGGAAAGTATATAGCCTTTTCTTGTCGGAATAATTCCGATACCATCTAATCTCAATTTACGGATAATATGATAAATTGCCCAACGTTTTAAATGAACCGATTTGCATAATTCTTCCGTAGTTAAATAATTATTACTTATTAATAAATCATGAACTTTTTTGATCATTGAAACTGTTTTTTGTCTCATCAAATTGATCCTCCTTTTTCGGTTAATTCTTTACAGAAATTGAATGCAATTTGATTTGCCTCAATTAATGCAATTGCGGTTTTAAAATGATACATGCTTTTTTTTAACATGTTTATACAATCGATCTTGTCGTTGTCTGGTAAATTATTAAAAAGTTCTTTATATTCAGGGGGAATTAATGAGTTTTTAAAGTCAAGTTGCGGCAATGTTTTATTGTTTATTGGTGGAATAATTATTTCATTATTAGATTTGTTTTGTTTTATTATTTTATAGCCATTTTCGGTCATTATAATATTGTATTTTTTTCTTCTAAGTGTATAAATTGATGTATATATAGTTGCTTTATCTAAATTTGTTTTTTTAATTAAACTTTCGACATGGATTCCATCAGGATGCTTTTTTAATACTTGTAATAATTTTTCATAATTTGGTGATTTTATTGTTCTGTTTTTTGCCAATGTTTCGTATCTTTTTTTGTTATTAAAATTATTTGCATCATTAATATTGTTGATAATGTCTTTTTCTTGTGGTTTTTTTCCATGAACATGTATGGTAATTAATTTATTTAATATAGTAATTTCATATTGTTTAAATTGATCTCGAATTCTTCCAATTGTACTGCGTACACCACATTCCGTTAGATTCAATTTTTTACTAATTTTTTCAATAGGATATTTTATCGGATTTCGTAATAGTTCGTCTAAAAACAAATATCTTTGAAGAACATCTATTTTAAACTTTGGAAATTTATTCTCATTATTATTTATTAGTTCATTCATTATAAAACTCCTTTTGGTTGAAATAAATAATAATAATATAGAATAGAGTTTAATTCAATTCGGAACGGCATTTGAAGATTAATTGTGTGTGTGCAAGTCGCCGTTATAATAATAATAATTATTTGGTAGATACTTGTAAATAGTTTTTATTATTATTTTTTCCGCTTTAAGTGAATTCTGTTATGACATGCAAGGCAAAGTGCTTCCAAATTGCGAAAATTATATGGGCTTTCCTTGTCTCGTATCACATATTCAAGGGGCTTTATATGATGTACAAGTACTGACGCTTGCGGATTTAATGGCCTTGTTCGTTCGCATCGTTCGCAAATTGGATGCAATTTTCTATAATGTTTTGATACTTTTCTCCATGCTGGTGAGACATAGAACTTTATAGATTCTTTTGTTTTCTTTGAATCAAGTTTCTTAAACGCCTCATTGTTTCTTTTCGGTTTGTTGTATTCATCATGCGTTTTACAATATCCACGTTCGACAAGATTCGGGCATCCCGGTAATGCGCAAGGCTTTAATGATACCATTATTATTTTATTCCATTTTCTAAATATTAATTAAAATAATATTAATATACTATGCAATTATCTATATTTAAATAATAGTAATAATTATTATTATTATTTATATGAAAGGGGCAAATATGATTCAACGCGATAAGGAAATTGATTCACTACGAAAAGAGAAAAACATTTCTTTGGCTGAACTTGCGGATGTTTTAGACATATCGTACAGTTGCTTAGTTCAACGTATATGCGGCTATGCACGTTTTCAGAGCGGAGAAAGAGAAAAGATCATTCAATATATTAATGAACGAACAGGATAGAACATTATGGTTATTTGCGAAAAATATAATTTCGGTGATTTATGTTTCGATTGCAAGCATTCAATCAAACATGAACGATATAATACTTGTATCGGTTCACGTTGTTACAATTATTCAATTCAATTCGGGAAAGAAAATAGTTCGTGTAATGTATGTAAGTATCGAGATGATTGTTTCATACCAGAACAAGGAAAGACTCTACTACCGCTTAGAGACGGTGAACGATGCCCGGAATATCGTAATCGTGTCGTGTTCGCCAAATGCATAGAAATTAAAGCATAATGACTGCTATTGATTCAACGGAAAAAATTTTTTTTGGGGAGGGGGGGCGAAAACTTCGAAGCGTTTTGCTATAAAT
>NZ_DATIRC010000234.1:0-1743 GCF_035470145.1 Romboutsia sp. | reverse complement strand
TGTTTTATAATCACCGTCAATTTACAGATTCACCATTACCTACTTGTTTAAATTCTCAGTATTCATTTATTAGAATATTTAATGCTCTAATTGAGTCAGAAGCTTTAGATGTATATATAAATAATGAATTTTTATTAGCTAAAGGTTTAAAAGCATTAGAAATTGGCTCTTATGTATCTGGAAGTGGAGGAAAATATAGTATTCAAGTTTATTTAACTAATACTAAAGACAATCCTATTGTTGAAGTTAATGATGTAGAGATGATAGGAGGTCAATTAATGACCCTTGCTATTACAGGAGATTCAAATAATTTAAAGCTAGTACCTATAATAGATAATGTTGAACAAAAATCAAAACCTAATAACTCAGTTGTTAGATTTTATAATTTAACTCCAGATCCACTAATATTTCTTATGACACTAAATGGATATAAATTAGCTAGGCAAGCAGAAAGTAACAATGGAAGTGAATATATAGATATTCTTATAGGAAATTATCTGTTAGGAGTTCGTCCAGCAGATGGAATTGGCCAAATATTAAAGGCAGAAGTTAAGATTAACGTAGATAAAATATACACATTGTATTGTGTTGGAACTTCAAATCCAGAATTGAAAAAACTTGGTTTAGGATATAATTTTAAGATTGTTCAGGCAATAGATGGAAATACTATTATTGAAAAGTGTTCTTTTTAACAATAGTTTCATATTTAATTATTAATAATAATTTTAAATTATATATCCTTTATATCGTTAGAAGTATGAACCCTGATTCTCTAGGATATACTCATGAAATATTCCGTAGATTATTATATTTATTGATGAAAATATTTTATTTTAAAAATATATTTAGTATTAAAATAGAGGGGCTCAAAATTTGCAGGATTATAATTTGCCCCCCTTCTTATAACTATATTATAGATTTAATTTTCTTTACCTTCATTTTCTTGTAATTGCTCTTTAGTCAATATTTTTTTCCTAGACACTAATATTTTGCATTCCATGCAAAAATAACTTACAGAACCTCAGCTATCCATTACTTCTAACTTAGAACTACAATATGGACAATAATAATCTTTTTCCATGCTGTCACCCCTTTATTTACATTATTGACTATATTATTTCATATAACTACTTTTAGTTTATCTTTTTATAAATTTTACTTTTCATCAATATAGATCATTTTCTTTGTCATACCACCATCTACAATAATATTGGCACCATTTACAAAATCATTTTCTTCATTAGTTAAAAATAAACAAGCATTAACTATATCTTTAGGTTTACCTACCCTACCTGATGGATGCTGTTTATTGTCTATTTCCGATAATTTATAATCATCGACTTTTATCCATCCAGGACTTATTGCATTAACAGTAATCGGTGTATCTGATAATGAAATCGCCATTGTGTTAGTTAAAGATATAATACCACCTTTAGCTGCTCCATAAGCTTCCCATCCTGCTTCATTTTGATTAAACCTTGTTGAACTTATATTGACTATTCTTCCGTAGTTTTGACCTTTATTTGCTTTTATAAATTCTTTAGAACATATAAAGCTTCCTCTAAGATTTACAGCTATTACATCATCAAATTCTGATAAATCTATATCAAATATAGATTTATTAAATTTACTTATAGCTCCATTATTTATAAGTATATGCACAGTACCATACTTGTTTACTACTTTTTCAAATACAGATTTGATTTCATCTTCATTTCTTAAATCTGCTTTATAAAACTCTAT
>NZ_DATIRC010000233.1:0-12348 GCF_035470145.1 Romboutsia sp. | reverse complement strand
TTCTCTAACAAAAGGTGGTCTTATCTTATATTTTTTATACCAATCATAAGTTTTTTCTACACCACCCAATTCATATAATTTTTCAAGTACTTCTATTTGATTTTTATACAATGCAGTATATATATATCCATCCATTCCATTTCCAAATTCTTTTAGTATATAATATTTACCTTCTCTATATTGTGCTAGTATCCAATTGTCCTGTATATATTCATCTGTGTTTTCAAGTATACAGTGCTTTTGGCCATGAGATTCAAAATTCCAATGATCTGAAATTCTCAAACTCCCTTCTGGCTTATACTCCCAAGATATATCTGATGTATTATAGTAGGTTTGGCTATATGGGCTTTTATTGATCTTTTTAAATTTTTTAATTTCTTCGTTCACTTCTATTGGTTTAATCTTTGATTTTATAGGCACTAATATCTTTTTCATAATTAATATTCCTTTTATTTTTATATTCTTATTTTATATTATTCTTCCTATAGTCTTAATTATTTACTACATACATAGATATATAACTTATTTTTAGTTTCAATTTGCTATATATTTGGTATTATTTTAAAAAAAATTGAAAAACAAATGAAAATATATTAGAAAAAATTTTCTTTATTATATTGAATCAATACTTTATACTATTGTTATTATGTTAAATACATACAAGTAATAACCTAGGGGGAACTTATTATGAATAAACTTGAATCATTAAAATTATTCCAAGATTTGCAACTAGTTTCAACAAAATATACTCATTTAAAACTTAAAGATAACGATAAAGAAGTTGAAGACAATAGAAAATTAAATTCATTATTAGAGTTTTATAAATCTAATATAAATCAAATAAAAGAAAAATCACATTTCGTATCTAGTCAAACTAGAGATGAATTGAAAAATTTCAGTTCTCAAGATATTTATAAGGCTCTTACTGATCTTAATAATTTTGCTAGTGAAAAATATAATTTTATAAAAGCAAGCAATATGGATATAGAATCTACTACAATTAAAGCTGTTATGCTTTTTACTGTTGATGAGTTAGTTCTTATAAATGAATCTATTAAAAATAAGGACTACTTAAAAGATAAAGATACTTACTTCTATATTTATGAAAAAATAATTTCAAGCGCTTTTATGACATTTTTAGCTTTAAAAGATATGGATATTGAAACAGAAAAAAGAAATAGCTTATCTCAAGCTATATTTAGTCAAATTAAAACATTATCAATTATATCTATGTAATTCAAGTCATAACAAAAGTACCTTAGTTAACTCTATGGTACTTTTTATTGTCTATATGAGATTATATTCTTTTTGCCACATAATACGATATCACTTTCTCATCCAACTACATTTAAGTACTCAATTATATCTTCAGTGTCCTTTGGTTTTGCTTTTCTTAATTTTAAAATAAAAAAGTGCTGATATTTATATACCAACACCTAATAACAATTATTACAATATACATTTATAGGAATTACCTTATTTAGATTCGTACCTACTGCAGTTAATTTAACACATCCACTTCCAGGGCATTCTGCAATAAAGTTTGTAAAAAAACATCCATCCGAAAAACTTATAGCTGGACTAAATGTCATTGTTCCTAAATCATAATCCGATAATTCAAATTCTACCATAGCATTTCTAATAGGGTGACCATGAGCATCTACTAAAACTCCGAATATCATTTGTTTGCATCCTGAATTCAATTCTATTTTATAAGGAAACATATATTTCAAGTATACTTGTTTAGGCCCCTGCGGCTCAGGCTTTTTATGTTTTTTTCCTCTATAAAAATCTTGTTCATTGATATCATCTAATTTAATGTTATATTCTTTTTCTAATTTATTTTTTAAATACTTATGAAGTTCTTCTTTAGTTGTAATCTTTTTTCCATCTACAAATAAAGTTTCCATAATTTTTCCCACCTTTAAAATTTTAAATACACCTATCTAATAATATATACTATGATTCTTTAAAACACATGTTACTTTTATTAAAAAAGGCCTAGGAAAATATCCTAGAGCCTTTTTTTACTTTTTTTTAAACATATCTTCAATTTTTTGTCCAAAAGTTTTTTTCTTTTCATGAACTTCTTCGCCACATTCCCCGGCAAATTGTCTTAATAAGTCTTTTTGTTTTTCATTTAACTTCTTAGGAGTGTCAACAACAACCTTAATATATTGATCTCCTCTAGTGTTACTTCTAAGTCTTGGTATACCTTTTTCTCTTAGTCTAAATACTGTTCCTGTTTGAGTTCCTTCTGGGACAATATATTTAACTTTCCCATCTAATGTTGGAACTTCTATTTCATCTCCTAATGCCGCTTGAACAAATGTTATTGGCATATCAAAGTATATATCATTTCCTTCTCTAGTGAATAATGGATGAGGTTTTACATTAATTGCTATATATAAATCTCCTCTTGGGCCACCCTTACTTCCTACTTCACCTTGATTAGATAGTTTTATCATTTGACCATCATCTATACCTGCTGGTATGTCTACTTCTATTGTTTTAATTTTTCTAGTACTTCCTTTACCATGACACTTAGAACATGGTGTTTCTATTACTTCTCCTTCTCCATTACATGCACTACAAGTTCTTGAACTTGCTATATTTCCAAATGGAGTCCTTTGAACAGTTCTAACTTCCCCTGCTCCATTACATGTTGGACAAGTCTTCTTAGATGTACCTGGTTTAGCTCCTGATCCATAACATTCACTACATTCTTCACTTCTATTTAATTTTATAGAAGCTTTTTTACCAAATGCAGCTTCTTCAAAAGTTATATCTATGTCTTGTCTTATATCCGCGCCACGCTCTGGCCCTCTTCTTCTAGATCTTTGGCCTCCAAAACCTCCGCCAAATATATCTCCAAACATATCTCCAAACATATCTTCAAAGCCACCGAATCCTTGACCACCAAATCCTCCTTGGCCACCAAATCCGCCCTGACCATTCATTCCTGCATGACCAAATTGATCATAAGTTTGTCTTTTGCTATCATCAGATAATACTTCATAAGCTTCATTTACTTCTTTGAACTTTTCTTCTGCTTTTTTATCATCAGGATTTCTATCTGGATGATATTGCATTGCTAATTTTCTATAAGCTTTCTTTAACGCTTGAGCATCTGCATTTTTATCGACACCCAACACCTCATAATAATCTCTTTTAGTACTCAAATTTTGCCACCGCCTTTATATTACAAAACAATAGCTTGTAGAATATCATACTACAAGCTATTATCATTATTTTAAGCATTTAAATCTCATTTTATTAATGATACCATGCTTATTAAAAGATACTCTTTTCTTTTACTCTATATTAATTATATACAAATATGTCTATTTGTGTAACCTATTTTTCTTCATTTACTTCTGTGAAATCTGCATCTACTACATTATCATCTTGTGGTCCAGCTTGCTCTGAATCTTGATTAGCCTGTGCATCTGCTTGAGCTTGTTGATACATTTGCTCAGATACCTTATGGAATTTATTCATTAATTCATCCATAGCTTTTTTGATTTCTTCTGCAGTTGCATCTTCTCTTTCTTTAACAGCTTTTAAGTCTGCTATTGCTGTTTCTATAGCACCTTTTTCTTCAGCACTTACTTTATCACCAAGTTCATTTAAAGTTTTTTCTGTTTGGTATATAGTAGAATCAGCTTGATTTAATGCTTCTATTTTTTCTTTCTTTTGCTTATCAGCTTCAGCATTCATTTCAGCTTCTTTTACTTTTCTTTCTATTTCTTCTTCAGAAAGGTTTGTTCCTGAAGTTATAGTTACTTTTTGCTCTTTTCCTGTTCCTAAATCTTTAGCAGTAACATGAACTATACCGTTAGCATCTATATCGAAAGTAACTTCTATTTGAGGTATTCCTCTTGGAGCTGGTGGTATATCTGTTAATTGGAATCTTCCTAAAGTAGTATTGTCATAAGACATACTTCTTTCACCTTGTAATACATGTATATCAACAGCAGTTTGGTTATCTGCAGCAGTTGAGAATACTTGAGATTTCTTAGTTGGTATTGTTGTATTTCTTTCTATTATCTTAGTCATTACATTACCCATAGTTTCTATTCCTAAAGATAATGGAGTAACGTCAAGAAGTAATAAATCATTAACTTCTCCAGTTAATACACCAGCTTGTATAGCAGCTCCTGCAGCAACACATTCGTCTGGGTTTATTCCTTTATGAGCTTCTTTTCCTATGAATTTCTTAACTGCTTCTTGAACAGCTGGTATTCTTGTAGATCCACCAACTAATAATACATCATCTATATCAGATGTAGAAAGTCCTGCATCTTGTAATGCTCTTCTTGTTGGTTCCATAGTTTTTTCTACTAATGAAGCTGTTAATTCATCAAATTTAGCTCTTGTTAAATCTATATTTAAGTGTTTTGGTCCTTCCATAGTAGCTGTTATGAATGGTAAGTTTATGTTTGTAGACATTGTAGATGATAATTCTTTCTTAGCCTTTTCAGCAGCTTCTTTTAATCTTTGAAGTGCCATCTTATCATTTCTTAAGTCTACACCTTCAGCTTTTTTAAATTCTTCAGCTAAATAATCTATTACTATTTGGTCAAAGTCATCTCCACCTAATCTGTTGTTACCAGCAGTAGCTAAAACTTCGAATGTTCCATCTCCTATTTCAAGTATAGAAACATCAAATGTCCCTCCACCTAAGTCAAATACTAATATTTTCTTTTCTTGATCTAATTTATCCATACCGTAAGCAAGAGCTGCAGCAGTTGGCTCGTTTATTATTCTCTTAACATCAAGACCTGCTATTCTACCTGCATCTTTAGTTGCTTGTCTTTGAGCATCTGTGAAGTATGCTGGAACTGTTATAACAGCTTCTGTTACTGGTTGACCTAAGTAGCTTTCAGCATCTGCCTTTAATTTTTGTAAAGTTATAGCAGATATTTCTTGTGGAGTATATCCTTTACCATCTATATTAACTTTGTAATCTGTACCCATGTGAGTTTTTATAGATATTATTGTTTTATCAGCATTTGTAACTGCTTGTCTTTTTGCTGGTTCTCCTACTATTCTTTCACCATCTTTAGTAAATGCTACTACTGATGGAGTAGTTCTCATACCTTCTGCATTTGTTATTATTTGTGGCTCTCCACCTTCTAAAACTGCAACACATGAGTTAGTTGTTCCTAAATCTATTCCTATTATTTTTCCCATGACTAATTCCTCCTAAATTAATTTATTATGTTATTTTTTTATTTTAAATACTGTATATTGTATAAAATTAATTACTAACAAGAAACCTTAACCATACTAGCTCTTAGTACTTTAGTTCCTAATTTGTATCCTTTTTGAAGTACCATTACTACTTTATTAGCATCTACACCTTCTACACTTTCTTGCATTACAGCTAAGTGTAGGTTTGGATCAAATTCACAATCTAGTGCTTCTATTTCTTCTACTCCAAACTTTGTTAAAGTACTTTGAAGTTGCTTATATACCATGTCTATTCCTTGATACATACTATCTTCTTTGTTCTCACAAACTTGAAGTGCTCTTTCCATATTATCTATAGCTGGTATTAAGTCTGTTAATATCTTTTCATTCGCAAATAATCCTATAGTTTCTTTCTCTTGTTGAGTTCTCCTTCTATAGTTTGCGTATTCTGCTTGAAGCCTTTGATATTGGTCATTAAGTCCATCTATTTCTTCTTGTAATTTTTTTTCTTCTAACTTATCGTTTATATCACAAACATTATCTTCACAATCAGTTTCTTTAGCTTCTTCTTTTATATCTTCAGTTTGAGTTTCCTCATCTATAGAAGTATCTATTTCTTCTTTTAACTCTTCTTGTTGTATATTTTTTTCTTGCAAGATATTACACCCCTCAGTTTATTTTTTATTAAATAATAAGCTCATATAGTTTACTATTGCATAAATTCTAGCATAGTCCATTCTTGTAGGACCTATAAAACTTATGCGACCTACTAAATCTTTGCTAATATTATACTTCGCTGTAACTATACTACAATCTTGAGCTAATTCACAATCATTATCACTACCAATGATTATATTTATATTATCTTTTTGAATTCCTTTAGATTTAATCATACTAGCTATAGCTTCTTTTTGTTCTAGCATATTTAAGAATGATTTAGCTTTTAATATATCATTAAATTCTGGATAACTAAATATATTAGTAGTTCCATTTAAAGAAATTAAAAAGTCTTCTTCCGATATATCAAAGTTCAAAGCACTTATAAGCTCATCTATAAATGCTGAGTATTCACTTATTTCATACTTTATAAATGCAATTAATCTTTCATCTAAATCAGTTATGCTTTTTCCAGCAAGCTTTTTAGTAAGATTGTCAGAAATTAAGTTTAACTTAGATTGATCTAAATAAATATTGGTTGTAAGATTTGCATTTTTTATATCACCTTCATCTGTTACAACTATTAGCAAGATTTTATTATCGCTCATCTCAACTAACTGTATATGCTTGATAACACTTTGGTTTACTAAACTTTTGGTAAAAGCTACCGTTGTATAGTTAGTAAGCTGAGATAACAGCTTTGAAGTCTCATGGATTAAATCTTTTATGTGGTTTACGTTATTTTGGATACATTGTTCAATTAAGATTTTTTCATTATCACTTAATTCACTCTGACTCATAAGTAAATCTACATAAAGCTTATAACCCTTTTCAGATGGAACTCTACCAGCAGAAGTATGTGGCTGAATAAGATAACCAAGTTCTTCAAGATCAGCCATTTCATTTCTTATAGTAGCAGCACTAACACCTAAGTCATGTTTTTTAGATATCGTCCTTGACCCTATAGCTTCAGCTGTTTCTATATAATCTTTAACTATAGCTTTGAGGATTTTTAATTTTCTTTCGTTTAGTTCCATACCTTGCCTCCTCGCTGTTAGCACTCATCAAATTCGAGTGCTAAAAAGATTATATATATTATATATCATTATATTTTGTTTTTGTCAATACTTTCGAATTAATTTATAAACTCTATAAAAATACTGTTTGATATCTCTCTTCCCCTTTGAGTTAGACTAAATCCAGCTATACTTTCATTTATAAGTTCTTTTTCTTTTAAATCTTTGATTTGTTTACTATATTTTTCTTCAAAATCTATATTAAATTGTTTTTTAAAATCCTCAAATTTTATTCCTTCATTCATTCTAAGTCCCATAAATATTTTTTCTTGAATTCTATCTTCTATACTTAATTTTTCTATATTTTCTATAGGCTTCTCGTTTTTATTTAACTTTTCATGATAATTTTGTAATAATTCTACGTTATTATATCTATAATTATTTAAATATCCTGATGCTCCTGCACCTAACCCGATATAATGATTACATTTCCAATACAATATATTATGTTTGCATTCAAGCCCTTCCTTAGCATAGTTTGATATTTCATATTGATTATATCCATTTTCTTTTAAATAATTTATTGTATAGTTGTACATCTGTATGTCTGTATCTTCATCTATCATATCAAATTCATTATTTCCATACATATCATACAATTTAGTTCCCTCTTCTAATATAAGTGAATATGCTGATATATGTGATGGATTTAATTCTACTATTTTTTGTAGACTTTCTTTCCATTCTTCAAATTTTTGATTAGGAAGTGCATACATTAAGTCTATATTAATATTCTTAAAACCAATTTCTAAAGCTTCTTTATAGTTTTTTTCAAACTCATCATAGGTATGTATTCTTCCTATAGCTTTTAAATGATGGTCTTGTACAGCTTGTAATCCTATACTAAGACGGTTTATCCCAACATCCCTCATAGTCATTAACTTTTCCCTTGTTAATGTTCCAGGGTTACATTCTATTGTTATTTCTGCATCTTGTCTTATTTTAAAGTTTTCTTTTATACTTTCAAATATATTTTTTATTTCCTCACTAGTTAGGATACTTGGTGTTCCTCCACCTAGAAATACACTCGTTATTTCTTGTTCCTCGGTATTATTTATTTTTAATTCTTCTTTATATAGATTTATTTCTTTTTTTAAATCGCTAATATATCTTTGTTTTAAATTTTGGTCTATTTTATATGAATTAAAGTCACAATAATTGCATTTACTCATACAAAATGGAATATGTACGTATAATCCTAGCATTTTATTTCCTCTTTTCGTATTTTGTTCAAATTAAATTATACATTTTCATGTAGCTTTAATCTATCAATTTCTACTAAATACTATTATAACGCTTAAATATACCTAATTTGCATTATCAATTTTCTAATATATACCCTAACCTATTTTTATATTCATATACAAATCAAATAAAATATAATTTCTAAATATAAAAAACACCATTTTAAAATTAAATTCAAATTGGTGTTTTAATTTACTAATATTAATATATGTTCTTATATTTTTTGTACTGAAAAAGCTTTCTTTAACATAGTTACTGAAGTATAACTTATAACAATTATTACTAACCATTTTAATATATCCATTGGCATTGATTTTACAAAATATGCCGCTATAACTACACCTATAACTCCACCTATAGTTATGAATAAAGAAGTTTTCTTTGCATATGCATTTTCTTTTATAAATTTAACACTAGCTACTGGCATTAATAATGCACAAGAGCCCATCATTATAGGAAATGCTACTTTCGGAGACATTCCTAAAAAATATATCATTGCCATACATGGAGAATATAATCCAACTCCAGCTGTCATTAATGCACCTAATATAAAGTTACCAACTATAGCTATTATAAGCTTTGTTCCCATTAATCCTGTAGCATCTCCACCACCTGGCATTAATTTTAACTGACCTAAAAGCATTAAAATCGCTGTTACAGCTAATGCAAATCCCATGATTTTTTGTATTAATTTTTCGTTCATTTTAGCTATTACTCCTGCACCTAAATATGAACCTATAACAGCTGCTGCTAATAAGCTTACTAACGTTAAAGGATCAACTTCTATAACAGTTGTAAATATAAACGCTTCTAATACTACTGGTATTGTATGACATACATTTAACGTCCCTGGAATTAGCTTATCTGAAATATTTATTTTCAAAGCATTCATCATCGCAACCGTTGGAGCAAATGATCCTATTCCTAAAGTATCAAAAAAGTCTGTTACAAATCCTGTAGTAAAAGGTTTCCAAGTTGGCACATCCTCTAGATTTTTTTCTGCCGTTGCTTTACTTATATCTTTGAAAAAGCTAAATCCAAAAATCGCTAAAAAGCCTCCTAATAATATCCTTACTAAATTTAACATTTTACCCTCCTAATAGTATAAATAATAATTACAGTAATTATTATTCTTATCTTATTTTAACATAAATCCATGTTTTAATGGATCTTCTTCGTCTATTACAAATTGGTTAAATCCTGTTATATATGCAGCTCCTGTTATTTCAGGTATTATCGCTTCATAATCAGCTACTTTATCAACAGCTAATATTCTTCCTTTAAATAAAGTTCCTAATATACTTTCATATACGAATAGTTCGCCTTCTTTTAATTCGCCTTTAGAATATAAAGTAGCAAGTTTAGCACTTGTCCCTGTTCCACAAGGAGATCTATCCACTTGACCTTGTCCAAATATAACTACATTTTTATAATCAGCTTCTGGATGAGTTGGCTCATCATATATTTCAACTAAATCAACAGTTTTTATGTGCGCTAATTCTGGATGTTGTATTTCTATAGTTTCATTTATTATATCTCTCATATTTAAAGCTATTTCAGTTAATTTTTGAGTATTCTTTGGCTCAACTTTTAACCCTAATTGTTTAGCATTAACTATAGCAAAGAAACTCCCTCCGAAAGATATATCAAAAGTTACAGCTCCTATTTCAGGCATTTCTATTTGAACATCTCTCTTGTATAAGAAAGCTGGTACGTTCACTATAGAAACTTCTTTAACTCTGTCATTCTCAACCTTAGCTTCAGCTCTAACTATTCCAGCTGGAGTATCCATAACTACTTCTGTTATAGGTTCTTTCTTTTCAACCATTCCTGTTTCTATAGCAGCTGTTATAGCACCTATTGAACCATGACCACACATATTTAAGTATCCGCCACCGTCCATAAATATTATTCCAAAATCAGCTTCATCATTACATGGTTGAGTTATTATAGACCCAAACATATCGTTATGCCCTCTTGGTTCTAACATTATAGCTGTTCTTAAATGATCTAAATTTTCTTCTAAATAAGCTTTCTTTTCAGCCATAGTGTTTCCTTTTACATTAGGTATACCACCTGTTATTATTCTTGTTGGTTCACCCATAGTATGAGAATCTATTGCATGTATACTTCTTGAAAATTTCATATTTATAGCCTCCAGAATGTTTTTATTTTTTAATTTATCCTTTTCTCATCTTTAATTTTAAAAATGCTAAAGCTTTTTTAGCATCCACTTCATCAATATTATTTTCTCCTACAACCTCAGTCTCTATCCCTTGCGCTGATTTGTTGATATCTACGATTGTATCCATATACTTATTAGTTACAACAAACTTAGCTTGTATTCCATTAAATGTTACTCCCACTTGTTGAATATTTCTTTTTCCTATTTCTTCCATAGTATTAGCATAATCAACATGTGAGTTTCCCCATCCATCACAAGATATTATGACTCCATCAACTCTCATAGCTTCTAACCATGCTGCTGTCCTTTTACCTACAAATTCTTTTTCTTTGTTATCTTGAGGAGTTCCAACAACAACTATACCTAGTAAATCTATATCTTTATCATTTCCTACAATATCTAAAAGCGGATCTCTAAAATGATGAAGGGATGTTTCTTTTGTAGATGGTCCTATACCCATAATATCACCTCTTTAAGTCATAGCTCTCAAGGCACCATCCCTATACTCATTAGGAGATATTATCATAGGGACATTAGCCATATCTATTATTGATATCCCTCCGGCCAATCCACTAGGTTCTTGAGAAAATAGCTGATTATCATACATAGCACCTTGACCCGCTATTTGTTTTACTATAACAACCTTTTTAGCATTAGGTCTTGCCTTGTCAAAATATTCACGAATTTGACTTGCATCTCTTCCATCTTTTTGCTTTAGAACGTTTCTAATTTCTTGTATAAAATTATCACAAGCTCTAAAAGCTACCATAGGAAGCTTTCTCTCGTAAGGTAAACCGCCTTTAACTATAATATCAATATGAATTATATAATCATTAGTTGAAGGCGTTCCATATTTTCCAAATACCATTTGATTTTTTAGTATACCTTCAGATGAGCCAAATTCATGCATTTGTCTTCCATCTTCATCTACTCCTGTAAGCATCACATATACACCTGTTAGCGTATGTGTTATACCTTCTCCTAAGCACCCTAGGACTTTTGTAGATATAGGAATTATATCCATAATAGTGTTAACTTTTCTATCATAATCCCCAGGTTTAATTATATTCACTTTAATATCCGTTATAAGATTTTCTGATTTTTTTATTGTGTCTATACATTGAAGATTTAATGATAATGTATTATTATCAATTGACATTTTATTATCAATTTGGACATTATTTATATGAAATGGTTTAATAACTAATCTTCTAAGTATTTTCTCTTCCATATATATATCACCTTTTTATAAACCCTTCTCTATATAGAGAAGGGTTTTTTTATTATTTATACTTGAGCTACGTACTCATATGGTAATGATATTATCTTACCTGCAGATGGTATCTCAATTAATTTTTTTAATGTATCTTTTAATATATTTGTTTGCATTTCTACGTTATTTGGTTCCCCTGCATTTGCACCCATTGGAACTAATGGAGCAACTGCTCTTGGACTTCCATTTTGTCTAACTACTGGTGGAAGAGCTGCTATTATTATAGTTGGTATACCAGCTTCTTCTATTGCTCTCTGCACGATCACGGCAGTTCTATGACAAGTACCTCAGCCAGCTGTTAAGACTACAGCGTCTACTTTTTCTTCTCTTAATTGTCTAGCGATTTCAGGACCAGTTTCTTCAGTAAATCTTGTTTGGTCTCCTCCACCACCCATGAATCCATAATGCATTGGAGCAACTTCTTTTATAAAGCCTTCCTTTGCTAATTCATGTAATCTGTCTATAGGGAACATACAGTTTATGTCTTTATTAACGTCAGCGTTATCGTATCCTCCGTGAGATACCATCATTTCATCAGTTGTAGCTGTATTTGGTATTCCTCTAAATGAGAAATCTCCTGCTAAGTTAAATTTCTTATCAGTTTTTAAATGTACACCTGCTGCTGTAGCTAAAGCTATTCTCATTTCCTTTAATTCTTTAGTTACAGGAGTCCATACTGGAGGAGGTGTTATAGGAACGAATATTTCAGATTGAAG
>NZ_DATIRC010000232.1:0-2421 GCF_035470145.1 Romboutsia sp. | reverse complement strand
TTTATTAAATATTTCTTCCATTCTAACTTCTTCTCTTACTTATGCTATTATTGTACTTAGGTTAATTGTGCTGACATATTTTCTTATTAATTCTTGTTGTATTGAATAAGCATTGTTTTCGTAGTTGTCTAGTATTATTAGGTGATTAGGTTTAAAGCTTGCTATTTGTCTACATAGCTCACTTCCTATACTTCCTCCTCCACCTGTGACTAGTACTACTTTGTTTTGTATGTATTCACTCATTTCGGATAAGTTAACATTTATCGGTTCTCTACCTAATAAGTCTTCTATGTCTACGTCTCTTATTTTTTTGATATCTACTTTACCATCTATTATTTCAAATATTCCTGGTATTGTTTTTAGTTTACATTTTGTTGATTTACATTTTTCTATAATTATTTTCTTTCTATCATTGCTTACATTAGCCATTGCTAGTATGATTTCGTCTATTTCATATTCTTTAACTATTCTTTTTATGTCTTTTGTTTTTCCTAGGATTTTTACATTGTGTATTCTTCTTCCTAGCTTATTAGTATCATCATCTAATATTCCTACTGGTATTTTTCCTAATTGTGGGTTTTCTTTTAGCTCGTTGATTATCATTTCTCCAGCGCTTCCACCACCTATTACTAGTACTCTACTGTTTCCTTCTTTTAATGATGTTCTTAGTTTTATTCTTCTTCCTGTTCTATACGTTAATCTTAATCCACCAGTGAATGCTATTATTAATATTGTGTTCACTGTATAAAACAGTATTGAATAATTAACTCCCATAAGTTGGTGCATTAAATAAAGTGGTAATACATATATGATACATGCTATTAGTATGGATGCCATTTCTTCTTCGCCTGCGTATCTCCATAAACTTGAATAGCATTTGCATTTTAAAAATGATATTGTGTGAAGTATCATGTATATTATTAGTGGTAGTATTATTGTGCTTATCCCTATTGCTTTTGTTATTCCTGTTAGGTTTATTGATATTAATATTGCTAACAATATACTACACATATCTAGAGACCATAATGTAATTTGTCTTACTTTATATGTACTTAATATTTTACTTAAAACACTTTCTTGCTGAGGGTTTGCACTTTGTATTTCCATAAAATTCTCTCCCCCTGTATATTTATCTTTTTATTTCTTTTTCTTCTTATTTCTTGATGATCTAGAGCTTCTTTCACTTTCTTGATAATAATAGTTATAATAATCATATCCTGAACCATTAACTTCAAATTTGTTAAGTACAGTTCCTAGTATATTAGCACCAACATTGTCTAATCTTTCTTTTGATATCTTTGCCATTTCTGAGTCTGCTTCATTAGATCCAACTACAAACAATGTTCCGTCTGTGTATGTTGATATTATTCCTGCATCTGTAACGATACCTATTGGTGGTGCATCTATAAATATATAATCATAATGTTCTCTTAAACTTTGTACAAACTCTCTCATTTTTTTAGATGATAACATTTCTGATGGGTTTGGTGGTATTTGACCACATGTTAATACATGTAAGTTTTTTGTGTCTGTACAGTGTACACATTCTACAAATGTTTTGTTGTTAACAAGTACGTCTGTAAGTCCCTGTATATTACTTATTCCAAACATTCTATGTATACTTGGATTTCTTAGGTCTCCATCAAGTATTAGTACTTTTTTTTCTAAGTTTGCAAAGCTGACTGCTAGGTTTGCTACTACTGTTGTTTTTCCTTCATTTTGTTTACTACTTGTTATGTTTATTACTTTTATTTCTTTATCTAAATTAGCAAATTCTATGCTTGTTCTTATTCCTCTATATGCTTCTGCTATAGGTGATTTTGGTTTACTTATACTTATTACTTTATTCATTTATTCCCACCCCTGTTTTGTTCCCCTGTTTTATTTTGCTAATTTTTCATTTGGTATTACTCCTAATATTGGTAATCCTAAGTATTTTTCTATATCTTGTGGTGTTTTTATTTTGTTATCTAAATATTCTATTAAAAACACAACAAATAGACCTATCATAATCCCAAGTACTGCTGCTATTGCAACGTTCATTACCTTATTGGGCTTAATAGGGGAATTTGGTACTATAGCTTTATCTATTACTTCTACACCATTTGCTTTTGTTATTCTTTTTGCTTCTTTTGGAAATACTTTTGTAATTTCATTTGCTATGTCTCTAGCTTTATTTGGGTTGGTATCTTGTACACTTATACTTATTATTTGAGTGTCTTTAACTGGTGATACTGTTATTTGCTCTGATAGTTGTTCAAATGTTTCATCTAATTTTAGGTTATCTATTACAGGCTCTAATACTATTCTTGATTTTATTATTTCTCCATACATTACTGCTAATTTTTCTGTTACTCTGTATTGATCATCCGTTATTCTTTTTGTGTTTTCATCTTGGTCAGTATTTACTATAAGTGTTGT
>NZ_DATIRC010000231.1:0-13637 GCF_035470145.1 Romboutsia sp. | reverse complement strand
CAATATAGTTTCATTTAATAGAGGAATTACATTTAACATATTAACCATTATGATTTTACCATTTATGTTAGGCAATACAGGTATCTGGATATCTATAGTTTTATGTGAAGTTTTAGGATTTATATTAGCTAATCGTATAGTGTCTAGAATACTAGATATATCATTAGCTTATGTTTACAACGAAAAAAATCAATAATACAAAAATGGAGCTATCGATTTCTACAATCTTTAGCTCTATTTTTATAATTTATATACAACTTCAAATCTTTCATACTCTTTTATAGATGATTCTAGTGATATACTCATTTTAGTCATACTTATTATATTAGTCCATTATATTAGATATAACTTGCTCTCATTTAGACTCATTACAGTTTTGCATTAATATTAAAAACTCATCTACAATCTATCTAAATTATATACTTTATTATGCTATTTGGAAAAAATTCTTTTATTTGTTCTTGAAAAAATTCTTTCATCTCTGATAATTGTTCTTTAGTATAAACATATTTGCCATATCCAAATTGTCCATATTTAAATTTTCTTTCTTCATCATCCATAGGTAATGTAGTTTGTGGAAAAATCTCTAGTATTATGTTTTTCGCTTTAGTAGTGTATCTGTGAGAAATAACTTCAAATATAATTTTTTCATTAAATTCTTTAGGTAATTTTTCTTTTATAGATTTAATTAATTCTATATAATCTTGCTTCCAATTATCATATAAAAATACTGGTGCAATTATAAATCCAATTTGATATCCTGCTGATGCTACCTTTGCAGCAGCTTCAATTCTTTTAGATGATGACGCTGTATGATGTTCGTAAGTATCTATTATTTTTGGAGTATTTATACTAAATCTTATTTCTGTGTGATTATTATGTTTTATATCTAGCAAACTATCAATATCGTTGTATTTAGTAACAAATCTAAATCTTCCTTTTTCTTCTTGACCAAAAAATTCTATAGTTTTTCTTAAAGTATCTGTATAAGGTTCAACTGGTACTGGATCTGATGTCGCTGCTCCTTCAAATATAGTTACATCTGGTAATCTTTCTTCTATATATTTCTTAGCTTGATTTAATATATCATCTGTATTAGCAAATACCCTTACAAATGGCTTATCACCTAGTTGAGTATTTAGATAACAATATTCACATCTACCCATACATCCACTAACTAATGGAAGTTGATAATTTGCTGATGGTTTACAAGTTTGAAATTTTAATGTTTTTCTTATTCCTACTACTAATGTTTCTTTTCCCGCTCTATATTGTTCATATAAATTTTCACCTGGTATATGTCCTTTTATTTTATTTGAAGTAAGTTTTATAATTTCAATATTTTTATCATCTTTTACTTTATCATATATATTTTTTCCCACTTCTGTATCTAATGTTCCCTTTTCAAATATTACTCTTTTAGGCTTAAACATATATTCACCTCTTAATAATAGATTCTATCTCTATAATAGCTAATACTATTTTTCCTTAGTTTCACTTATATATTCTTTATTTAATAAACCTTAATTATAGTTTGTTACATTTATACTAATATTTATTTTTTATTAATTAGTTCTAACTGCTAACATATGCGTTTATTCAAGATAAGTTAATTTTTTATGAATAATTTCAATGATTGTAAAATATTATTTATTAAAGGTAAACAAGCCTAATACCATTACTTATACGAGGGGGATAATTATGTTAAACGTAGTTAGTAGAGATTTAAATGAAAAGACTAAATTTATAAGAGAAAGAGGTTATATACCTGCTGTAATTTATGGTAATCAATTAGATAGAAGTATTCCTATATCAGTATATAAAACTGATTTTGCTAGAATGGTTGGTGCTGGGGAAAATAGTGGAGTTTTAGAGCTAAACTTAAATGGAGATATAAAAAAATGTTTACTTAGAGAAGTTCAAGTAGACGGTGTAAAGGATGGATTTTTACATATAGATTTTATGTTAGTTGATTAGCTTTTCTAGCATCTTAAAGTAAATATTACTTTAAGATGCTCTTATATTTCTACTATTTTAAATTGTTATCACAATAAACATTCATAGCATCACTAAGAAATTGTGCTAGCCCCTCACCATATTTATCAATATTTTTAGTAAATCTTTCATCTGCAACATACATAAGTGCTAATCCTCTGAATATTTCTATTGTACAGTTATAAAAATTCTTACTTATATAGTTTCTCCATTTTTCAACTAATACTTGAACTTGTTCATCTTCTGGGTCTTTATCCATTAAACAAGCTAGTTCTTCATATATAGTTCCAGCCTCTGCCATTATATTTTCCCAGTCATTTTTTGAGTATTGAGATGTTTTCTCTTTGCTTTCTTTATAAGCATCAGAATTTCCATATCTTTTTTCTGTTTCTTCTTCATATTTTTGTTGATGTTTTTTTACTTCTTCATAATCAAAGGCTTTTAAATTTTTCTTACTCATAATATTTCCTCCTAAATTTCCTATAGTATTATCTATTGATTCTATTATTCTTTCTAATCTATTTTTCTTTTCTAATATAAGATTACGTTGAACCCTTAGAGCTTCTTCTCTATTAAAATTCTCATCATCTAAAATTTGCTTTATTTTTTGAAGTGGAAATTCTAATTCTTTGAAAAGTAATATTTGATATAATCTAGCAATGTCTTCATCGCTATACATTCTATAATTTGAATCAGTTCTTTTGCTTGGAACTAAAAGTCCTATCTTATCATAGTGATGTAGCATTCTAACACTTATTCCTGTTAATTTTGAAATTTCATTTATCTTATACACATTTCCCACCTCCTGATTTAATATTAATCTATGACATAATGTTAGAGTCAATAATTTTATAATAAAATTTAATCCCATTAATGTAATTTCAAATTATCTATCCTTGCATAAATATATTTTTTATTCCTCTATATCTATTTTTTATAGATATATTTTTATTGACAAACGATAAATAATTATTTAATATTAATACTATAATAATTCAGAAACGAGGTAGATAATATGAAAAACAACTTAACTTCAAAAATTTTAAATGTCACTGTATTGTTAGGACTAACAATCACTTGCATACTTACTTTTGCAGCTCCACTCATAGTAACAGCCTTTTTTAAAAGTGCTTATTCTATACTAGACCCTAACTTAGTGATGTCTGTAGTTGCTTGCATTTATTTATGTGCTACTCCTTATGTTATAGCACTATTTAACTTAAAGAAACTTTGTGGGATAATAGCAAAAAACAATCCATTTTCAAATACAATAGTTAAATCTTTGAAAATTATATCTATATGCTCTTTTAGTGAAATGATTTTATTTCTTGGATGTGTATGGTACTTAAAGAATTTTGTTGAATTCTTTGAAGGTTTACTTTGGGTTGGTCCTTTTACAGTTATTGCTGTTGTTGCTACAACTATAGGATTATTTGCTTTAGTAGCCTCTCGATTGTTCGAGTTATTTATAGATATTAAAGATGAAAATGATAAAACAATATAGAAAGGAAGTTTGTTATGCCGATTATTGTTAACTTAGATGTCATGATGGCAAAAAGAAAAATGAGTTCTACAGAGCTTTCTGAAAGACTCGGAATCACTATGGCTAATCTTTCAATTTTAAAAAATAATAAAGCTAAAGCTGTTAGATTTACTACTCTTGAAGCTTTATGTAAGATATTAGAGTGTCAGCCAGGTGATATTTTAGAATATGTTGAGGATAATGACCCTAGATTAAAATAAAATTAATAAAAATAAACATTTATCAAATATAAAATTTAGGTAATAACTTAATTTTTTAGTTATTATTATTTATGGAGGCTTTAAAATGAAAAAATATCTTTTAAATTTAATACCATTTATTATAACAATCGGTTGCGTGGTCACTTTTAACATCATTGGAAGTGAAGTCGCTCCAGATGGCACTCTTGTTGAACCATTTTTTTTAATACCAATTGGTTATCTATTCTTCTTTATTGGTATAATTGGACTATTAGTTAGAACAGTGTCATTCTATCGTAACACTAAAAAATCTGACAAAATATAAAGTTCATTTTGCATATTACTACTCAATAAAAACAATTAAAAAATCCCCTAAACGGGGATTTTCTTATAATGATATTATTATATTCATAAGCTGATTATTTCTTTTTATAAAATCATCTAATTGCTTAGAATCTAATTCTTTGTTAGCTAGTAAAGCCACATCTACTATTTGATTACAAATTAATGATACTTGATCTTTCTTAGACTCTTCTTCTTTTAAAGAAACTAACTTTTTAATTATTGGACTATTATCATTTATAACTAAAGTTTTTTCTTCTTCAAAATTCATTCCAAAATTCATTCCTGCAAATTGTGATTTCATTTCAGCCATTCTTCTTGATTGTTCTGAGACTAAAATAATAGCTGAAGTTTCTTCACTCTTTAGGCTTTCTACAGAATAAGTTTTTATTCTTTCACCTACTGCATCTTTGAATAAGTTTTCTATAGTAGTTCTTTCTTCTGTGTTTTCTTCTTTTTTATCTTTTAATACATCAGATAAATCTGCATCTATTCTATTAAAACTAATTCCTTGGTTTTTAAATTCTGCAAAAGATATAAAGTGGTTATCTATCGTAGAATCTAATACTACTGCATCTAATTCATAGTCTTTAAATAATTTTATATATTGAGATTGTTGTTCTTCATCACTTACATAGAATACTTTATTTTCATGCTTTTCTTTGCATTTTTCTAAGTAATCATTAAGTGTTACATATTCTGAGTTTATTGTTTTAAATAATATACTATCTTTTATTTTATCATAGAAACCTTCATCTTTTAGGCATCCAAATTTAATAAATACTTGTATGTCATCCCAGAATTTTTCATAGTTTTCTCTTTCATTTTTAAATAATGATTTTAATTTATCAGCAACTTTTTTAACTATATGTTTCGAAATTTTACTTACATCTTTATCATTTTGTAAGAAACTTCTAGATACATTTAAAGGTAAATCTGGACAATCTATTACACCTTTTAATAATAGTAAGAATTCTGGTATAACTTCTTTTATATTATCTGCCACGAATACTTGGTTGTTATATAATTTAACTTTACCTTCTATAAGTTCAAATTCATTATTTAATTTAGGGAAGTATAATATTCCTTTTAAATTAAATGGATAATCTACATTTAGATGTATCCAAAATAGTGGTTCGTCAAATGTTTTGAATACTTTTCTATAGAATTCTTTGTACTCTTCATCTGTACAATCCTTTGGTGACTTTAACCATAAAGGTTTTGTATCATTTATCGGTGTTTGCTCTTTTTCTTCATTTTCTTTTTTATCTTCTTCATTATCACTATTTAAATAAATATCTACAGGTAAGAATGAGCAATATTTATCTATTATATTTCTTACTGTATATTCTTCTAAAAATTCCTTGCTATCATCTTCTAAGAATAATGTAATTGTTGTACCTCTTGTAGTTTTGCTATCACTTTCTCTTATTTCATATTCTGTTCCACCTTCACTTATCCATCTTACTGGTGTTGCATCTTCTCTGTAAGATAGTGTGTCTATTTGAACTTTTTTAGACACCATGAAAGAAGAATAGAAACCTAATCCAAAGTGACCTATTATATCATTTTCTTCATTCATTTTATCTTTATATTTATTAAAGAAATCTTCTGCACCAGAAAAAGCAACTTGATTTATATATTTGTTTACTTCTTCTTCTGTCATACCTATACCATTGTCTTCAAATATAAGTGCTGAATTTTCTTTGTCTATAGACACATTTATTCTATAGTTTTGATCTTTATCCCCTTCTATTTCTCCTAATGAAATTAACTTCTTATGTTTGTTAACTGCATCGCATCCATTACTTATAAGTTCTCTTATAAATATGTCTTTATCAGAATATAACCATTTCTTTATTATTGGAAAAATATTTTCTGTATGTATTGATATACTACCTTTTTGATTTGTCATAAATTCTCCTCCTTGTTATAAGTAAATTTCTCTTATATAGGAACCCCTATTAATTATTATTTTAGCATTTTTGTTAGCACTGTCAAGTATCGAGTGCTAATTTTTTATAAAAAAAGGGGCAGGAGTTCTTATTTTTATTTTAAATTTTAACCTTGTAAATGTAAGTAAAAAGGTATTTTTAATTTCGTGAACAGTTTTGATATAACTCTAAATCTTTTTAGATATAATTCTGTTCTTTTTAATATGTACAAGAAAAGATATGTTTTTTTGAACACAATAAAAGCATCTAGATTAGAGATGCTTAATTATCTTTTAAATATATTTTTTATAAACTTTATACCTGTATAACAAATCGCAATCACAATTAAACTAAATACTATTAGATTGCTCCATGATATACCTATCAGTGGTTTAACCTCCATTTATATCCCCCTAGTTCTTAATATAATAATATTGTAAATTATCTACTTTCTAAATCATTAACTTTTTTCTCTAAATTAGAGATTCTACTATTTATTAATTCTTTATTTCTTTTATGTTTTTTAATAAATCCATATATAGCAATAGGAATCAGTATCCATAGTATTGTATTTAATATTTGAAAGAAAAATTCATATGTAATAGACATAAATCTACCCCCTTTTTATATTTAGGCTATGTTAGTGTATACACTGATAATAGTCTTTTGTGACAGTAACTTTCATATCATGTTTGAAATACGCTGTTATATATCGTTTTTCATGGTTATTTCCAATGTTTCGCAATTTAATTCCAGTTCAACATGCCTATCCCAATTTAAAAATTCTTCACATGTTATTAATAGCTCATTATTTGACCAACTATGAAATTTAATCATATCCATATGTATTGGACTTTCAATTAATTGCTTCTCCTTTATTGTTGATTTAATTAGTTCAATACTATAATAATCTGATATTATAAAGTCACCTGAAGGCGTTAGTGTAAGATTGTGATATTGAGGTTGACTTTCGTATTCTATTAATTCTCCGCTGATGCGGTCAAGTTGGTACAAATAGTCTGATGTAAGAACTAAAATACTATTATGTTTTTTTGAAATTGCAACGTATCTTGATGAACCTCTGAACTCACCACACCATTCACTAAAATCTTCATTAGAAAACTTAATCCATGTCCATTTTTGGGAATCCCATGAACTTGGAATGTCATAAATTCTCTCCTCATATTGTCCAGAATAAGGTTGATTGATTATTTTAGCTTCGTTAATCATTTTATTCCTCCTAAAAATTACCCATAGTCCGACCTGTATGTTTTTCAAAATTTTTCACCAAAATTAATTCAACTACAGTTATATTATAATCTTAATGGAAAATATAGTAAATTAAATGCTATACTTTAAAAATACATTTTGAAACTAGCAACTATAATTTGTCATTTTTTGTTTTAATAATATTTCTTGGGGTATACATTTAATACATAAATATTATTTATTATTAAGCTATAATTTAGGAGGAATAAAACTATGATAAAAGTATGTTCAGCATGTTCTGGAATGAGTATAGAAGATTTAAAAAATGCTCTATTAGGTAGAGAGATAGAAGATGAGTGTATTGGAGAATGTGGTTGTGAGTTTACAGGTTATATAGACGATGATTTAGTAACTGCATCATCTCAAGATGAATTCATAGAAAAATCTAAATAAAAAATTATGGAGTTGAATTTGGAAAAATAATAATCCAATATCAACTCTTTTTTTCATTTTCTGAATTTATTTCTATTACTTTAAGTCATAAGTTATTTACAGATTTAAGACCATTATAATATCAATATCCTTGCAATTAAAAAAGAATAGTACATTGAAAAACAACATACTATCCTTCTAAAACTTAAATTTTATCTAAAGTATTTTACTCCTGATTCAAATATCTTTTGATCTTTTTCACCTAAGATATTCTTTATGACATGTTCTCCCACTCTTTCTGAGTGACCCATCTTACCAAGTATTCTACCATCTAAACTTGTTATGCCTTCTACTCCATAATATGAACCATTTGGGTTAAATTCTATATTATAAGTAGGATTGTCATCAAAATCTACATATTGAGTAGCTATTTGTCCATTAACTATTAATTGCTTCATAACTTCTTCATTAGCAACAAATTTACCTTCTCCATGAGATATAGCTATACTATGTGTATCTCCTACTTCTGTTTGTGCTAGCCAAGGAGATTTATTTGATGCTATCCTAGTTCTAACTATCTTAGCTTGATGTCTACCTATGTTGTTATAAGTAAGAGTCGGTGCATCTTCTTTAGTTTCTCTTATTTCACCGTATGGAACTAATCCAAGTTTTATAAGTGCTTGGAATCCATTACAGATACCTAACATTAATCCATCTTGCTTAGTTAAAAATTCTTGTACCGCTTCTGCAACCTTTGGATTTCTAAATACTGTAGCTATAAATTTACCAGAACCATCTGGCTCATCTCCTGCACTAAATCCACCTGGTAGCATTATTATTTGAGATTGTTTTATTTCTTTTACTATTGTATCTATAGAATCTTCTATATCTTTATATGTTAAGTTTTTAAATACTCTTATATTAGCTTCTGCTCCAGCTTTTTCAAATGCTCTAGCTGAATCATATTCACAGTTTGTTCCTGGGAATGCTGGTACAAATACTCTTGGTTTAGCTATACTTATAGACGATTTCTTAGCTTCTCCTTGAGATATAAAGTTTATAGTTTCTATTTTATCTTTAATCTGTGTAGCTTTAGTTGGGAATATCGGCTCTAAAGTATCACAATGAGCTTTATATAATTCGTCTAATGCTATTTCTTCATTTTCTATTAATATACTTGGATTTTTTGTTGTGTTTCCAAGTACTACATAGTTATATCCATCTAATATACTTAAATTATCATCTGCTAATTCTAGTACTATGTTTCCATAGTTAGCTTCAAATAAACCTTCTATTTCTTCATTAAATTCAAACCCTATTTTATTACCAAATGCCATTTTACTTATAGCTTCACATATCCCACCAAATCCTAGTGCATATGTTGATAATACCTGTTTATTGTGTATAAGGTGTGTTACTTTATCTAGATTTTTCTTTAGTAAATCAAAGTCAACTATACCATTTTCTAATCTGTCTGTGCATAACATTATAACTTGTGAATTAGTTTTCTTAAATTCTGGCGATGCTACATATTTTGCATCCACAGTATCCACAGCAAATGATACCAATGTTGGTGGTACATCTATATCTTTAAATGTTCCCGACATACTATCTTTACCACCTATTGCAGGTATTTCTAATTTATTTTGAGCATAGTATGCACCTAAAAGAGCTGCAAATGGTTTACCCCACTTAGTTGGGTTATCCCCAAGTTTTTCGAAATACTCTTGTAACGTAAGTCTTATTGTACTATAGTTACCCCCAATAGCCACAACTTTACACACAGATTCTACTACTGCATATAAAGCTCCATGGAATGGACTCCATTTTCCTATCTTAGGATTATACCCATAAGTCATTATTGTTGAAGTATTAGTTTCTCCACCAAGCACTGGTATTTTAGCTACCATACCTTGTGTAGGAGTTGCTTGATACTTTCCTCCAAATGGCATAAGTACTGTGTTTGAACCTATTGTATTATCAAATCTTTCTACTAATCCTTTTTGAGAGCATACGTTTAAATCTGATAAAGTATTGATAAACTTTTCTTTTATATTGATATCTTTATCTGCTGCTAATTCACATATGTTTTCTTTTGAATTATTAACAAAGAATGTCTTTTCTTCGTCCACCTTATCTACATGAACTTTAGTAGTTTGCTTAACTCCATTTGTTTCTAAGAATTCTCTTTTTATATTAACTATAGCCTTATCATTCCAAAACATTTTCATATATCCACTATCTGTTACTGTCGCTACATGAGTTGCTTCTAAATTTTCTTGTCTTGCTAAATCTATAAACTTTTCTTTGTTTTCTGCTTTTATAACTACTGCCATACGTTCTTGTGATTCTGATATAGCTATTTCAGTTCCATCAAGTCCATCATATTTTTTAGGAACTAAGTTTAAGTTTATATCTATACTGTCTGCAACTTCGCCTATAGCAACACAAACCCCACCTGCTCCAAAGTCATTACATCTTTTTATCATTTGAGCAACTTCTTTATTTCTAAAGAATCTTTGTATCTTTCTTTCGTTAGGAGCGTCTCCTTTTTGTACTTCTGCACTACATGTAAGTATAGACTCTTCACTGTGTTCTTTTGATGAACCAGTTGCTCCTCCACATCCATCTCTTCCTGTTTTTCCTCCAAGAAGAATTACTATATCTCCTTGTTGTGGCACTTCTCTGATTACATTTTCCTTAGGTGCTGCCGCTATTACTGCTCCTATCTCCATTCTTTTTGCAACAAAGTCTTCATCGTAAACTTCTGCAACTTGTCCTGTTGTTAATCCTATTTGATTTCCATATGAACTATATCCATGAGCTGCTTCTGTAGTTATTTTTCTTTGCATAAGCTTACCAGGTAATGTATCTTCTAATGTTGTTCTAGGGTCTGCACTTCCTGTAACACGCATTGCTTGATATACATAACTTCTTCCTGATAATGGATCCCTTATAGCTCCTCCTAAACAAGTAGCAGCTCCACCAAAAGGCTCTATTTCAGTTGGATGGTTATGTGTTTCATTTTTAAACATTACTAAATATGGCTCGACTTTACCATCTATTTCAACATCAACATTTATACTACAAGCATTTATTTCTTCACTTACATCTAAATCTTCTAACTTTCCATCTTTTCTTAGTTCCTTCATAGCAATAGTTGCTATATCCATTAAGCATATATCCTTTTGTCTATCTACATAAACCTTGTTTCTAGAGTCAAGATACATATTGTATGCATCTTTAATTATATCTGTATATTTACCTTGTTCTATTTTTATATCTTCTATTTGTGTCATGAAAGTAGTATGTCTACAATGATCTGACCAATAAGTATCTAATACCTTTATCTCTGTTATAGTTGGATTTCTTTTTTCTGTATTTTTAAAATAATTTTGAATATGCTCTAAATCCCCTAATGTCATAGCTAAGCCTTGCTTATTTAAAAATTCTTTTAAATTATCTACTGTTAAATCTATAAATCCATCTAGTACTTGTACCTCTGTAGGAATCTCTGTTTCTATCTTTAATGTATTTGGTTTTTCTAAAGATGCTTCTCTACTATCAACTGGATTTATGCAATAATTTTTTATTTTATCAAAATCCGTATCACTTATATTTCCGCTTAATATATAAACTTTAGCTGTATTTATAGTAGGTCTTATTCCTTGATTTACGATTTGAATACATTGACTTGCCCAATCCCCTCTTTGATCGTATTGGCCAGGTAAGTACTCTATTGCAAATACTCTTTCCTTTGTTTCATCATCATTTGAAACGTCTAATGTTTCATGATAAACAATATCTAAATTAGGTTCTGAGAATATTGTTCTTGAAGCTTTTTCATATACTTCATTTTCTATTCCTTCTATATCATATCTATTTAAAACTCTTATATTTTCTATTCCTTCTATGTGTAAACTTTCTATTAAATCCTTTTTTAAAGCTTCAGCTTCAATGTCAAACCCTGGCTTTTTTTCTACTAATATTCTTTTAACATTCGACTCTAAATTTGTAGTATTTAACATATCTTTTCTCCCTTTTTAGAAAAATTAGATTTCTATTCCAATGTCATTTCTATAATGCATTCCTTCAAAGTTTATCCTATTAATATTTTCATATACCTTTTTAGCTGCATCTTCAACACTACTAGCTTTTGCTGTTATTCCTAATACTCTACCACCATTAGTTACTAAGTTATTGTCTAACATCTTAGTTCCACTATGAAATACTACTACATCTTTATCTAAATTCTCAAGCCCACTTATTATCTTACCTTTTTCATAACTTTCTGGATATCCTCCAGATGTAAGTATTACACAAACAGCTTCTTCTTTTTTATAATCTATATCTACATCTTTTAATCTATTTTCTAAGATAGCTTCTATTATTTTGTGTAAATCAGTTTCTAATCTAAATAAAACAGATTGTGTCTCAGGATCTCCAAATCTCACATTATACTCAAGTACTTTAGGTCCATCTTCAGTTATCATAAGACCTACAAATAATATTCCTTTATAGTTTAATCTATCTTTTTTGAATCCTTCTAAAGTCTTATTTAATACTTTTTCTTCAATTTCTTTAGATAGTTCCTCTGTATATATCTCACTTGGAGAGAAGGTTCCCATTCCTCCTGTGTTTGGTCCCTGTTCATGGTCATATATCTTTTTATGATCTTTTGCACTTACCATAGGAACTATTGTGTCATTATCTACAAATGCTAATATAGAAGTTTCAATTCCTTTTAAAAATTCTTCTACAACTATTTTATCGCCAGCACTCCCAAACTTTTTATCACTCATCATTTCTTTTAAAGTAACTATAGCTTCTTCTCTATTTTGTGGTATTACAACACCTTTTCCTGCTGCTAATCCATCTGCTTTTATTACTACTGGATATCCAAAGCTGTCTATTTCATTTATAGCTTCATCTAATTTTGTATATTCCTTGTATTTTGCAGTTGGAATGTTATGTCTTATCATAAATTCTTTAGAAAATGCCTTACTTCCTTCTAATTGAGAGCATTCTTTGTTTGGACCAAATATTTTAAGACCTTGTTTTTCAAATTCATCTACAATTCCATTAACAAGAGGAATCTCTGGTCCAACTATAGTTAAATCTATTTGTTCTTTCTTTGCAAATTGTAATAATTTTTCTATATCACTATCATCTATATTTAAACACTCTGCAACATCAGAAATTCCCGCATTACCTGGCGCACAGTATATTTTATTCACATTATTTTCGTTATTTAGCTTCCAAGCGATGGCATGTTCTCTACCACCGCCTCCTATAATCAATACCTTCATACTTTGCCTCCTAGTGCTTAAAATGCCTTATTCCTGTAGTTACCATAGTCATTTCATACTTATCACATGCTTGTATTGAATCTTTATCATTTATTGAACCACCTGGTTGAACTACTGCATCTATTCCATATTCATATGCTAATTCTACACAGTCACTAAATGGGAAGAAAGCATCCGATGCTAATACTGCACCTTTGAAGTCTTTATCTTTATTATTTTCTAGTGCATTTTTTAATGCCCATATTCTTGAAGTTTGCCCACATCCTAATGCTAAGGTTTGGCCATCTTTAACTATTGCTATAGCATTTGATTTCATATTTTTAACTACTTTCATACCAAATTCCATATCTTCTAGTTGCTTTTCTGTTGGTTGAGTTTTTGTAACAGTTTCATACTTTTCTACTAATGAGTTGTTTTTATCTTGAACTAATAATTTTCCGTCTAAATATTTCATATCATACGGTTGTAAACTATCTTCTATCTTAGCAAGCTTTAATACTCTTAAGTTTTTCTTTTGTTTTAATATTTCTAAAGCTTCTTCACTATAATCATAAGCTACTACTATTTCTAAGAATATTTCGTTCATCTTTTGAGCAGTTTCTTTATCTACTGTAGAAGTTATTCCTACTATTCCTCCAAATATTGAAACTTTATCAGCTTCATAACATTTTGTGTAAGCTTCAAAAGCATCTTT
>NZ_DATIRC010000230.1:0-2364 GCF_035470145.1 Romboutsia sp. | reverse complement strand
TATTATCAAATACTTTGATACAATACATTACAACCACCTACTTTGAAACTCAATAGTGCATAGATTATTTGAAGAATTTGAAACTCTCGAGAACGTAAAATAATTTTGTCCTATATTGCAACTTATCCAATTTCCAAGCTTCAAATCAATTCTATTAGCACCATTTAAATAAATCCCTCTTGATTTAGGCCTATTGTCTATAACTAAAGAATCTCCATCTAATAATTCAAGTCCTGCAAAGTCAAGCTTTTCATTTGTAGTTTCATTTTTTATTATAAAATCGCTACATGGTCCAGCTATAGTTATAACAGGATAAGATATTTCAGTACCTACATTATCAACATATTTTTCAAAGTTTTCCCCACTTTCAAACCTAATAGGAAATCTTAGAGGGAATTTAACAGAAGTACCTTTGATTTCGTTTATACTTAAGACTTGTTTTTCAGCTTCATACAAATACGGATCAGCAGCTATCAACTGACAACTAATTTTGCCTAAATAATCATCACCAGTTAACCTGTTTGTAACTTTTACATTTAACATTACTTTTCTAAATCCTTCTACGTCAACTATCAATTCTTGTAAATTTCTATTAGAAAGAATTTTATTTATAGATATATGATCACTAGGATTAGAACTTTTAATATATCCATTTAAAACCATTTGTTTAGCGTTTATTTTAGTATAAGGAATAAAGCTTCCGTCACTGTATAATTCGCTATCGAAGTGACTTTTTTCATGGTCAAACAACCCTTCTAATGCAAAGTTGTAAGTATCATTTTTTAAATCAGTTCCATTTAAACTTATTTGATTACATTTTAATCTGATTTTAGTCACCCCCTAGACTGTAGCTAAGAAGCTAAGCTGAGACAATGTTCTGTTCTTATCACCTTTATCAACTACATTCATATTTTGCACATTTATATTTACATTTTTATTATTGCTTGCAGTATCAGCTTTAAAGCTACCACTTAAACCTTTTAATTTAGCACTGTAGCCACCTATTACACTTTTAGATAATCCGATAGAAGCCTTTGAAACTCTATCTTTTTCGTTCTCAATACCTATTGCAAGTCCTTCACCTGTAAATTTACCAATTTCCATGAACACCCTAGAAGGAGATTTTATTTTTAATTTCTTTTTAGTAGATTCAACTGCACTATTAACAACATTACCTATAGCACCTGCAATATTAGCTCCTGCGTTTTTAATACCATTTATTAAACCTTGTATCATGTCTTTACCTATACTAAATAGATTAATTCCTTTTATAACACCCACTGCCCTAGTCATAAAGTTTTTAATCGTAGTAGGCACTTTTGAGATACTACTAGTAACAGATTTTAACAAATTAGACATCATGCTTTTAGCAATAGACCATAAGGCTTGAAAACTATTAGCACCAAATGCTTTAAGAGTACCAAAGTTAGACTTTGCCCCACTTAAAAGATTTTTAACAAACCCTAAACAAGCTTTTATGCCACCGCCAAAGAATCCTTTAACAGAAGACCACATACCTTTAAATATGCCTATTGCACCTTTGCCGAATCCCTTTATCATAGCAGGAATATTTAAAGCAAATTGAACTTGCATTAAGTTCCATACAAATTCTAAAGCACCGAAAAAGATTTGCTTTATGCTTTCCCAACAACCACTAAAATTACCCTTGAAAAGATTTTGGAAAAAGTTTATTATTCCATCAACTACTGCTAAACCACTTTGAACTATTGCACCTATTGCAGTTATTGTGTTAGTTACTATTGAAGATATAAAAGTAAATAAGAAAGTTATAACAGGCATTAGCCAGCCTTTGTGTTCATTCCAAAAGCTAGACATTGATTTGATTATTACACCTACCGTATCGCCCATTGACTTGAATATGCTTATTGCTAATTGGACAAAAGGCATTATACCAGGAGCAAACTTTTTAATTGCACCCATAAAGCCACCTTCGCCACTAAGTGCATCTTTAAATTTCATAAGCATAGGTATTATATTATTCATTCCTTGATTCAACTTATCAAACAAAGGCTTAGAAAGTTGTCCCATGACACCCCTAAATGTATCTTTTAATGTTGATACATTAGCGTTGAAACTACCTACATTTTTTTTCATTGATCCACCGAAAGCTTTGTCCATTTGTCCGATAAGTAAAGGCAATGCTTCTTTTGACATTACTTCTCCATCTTTCATCATGTCCATTAATGTGGCTTCACTAACGCCCATTGATTCGGCTAATAATTTGTAAGCAGGTATACCTCTTTCGGCTAATTGTTGCATTTCTTCTGCTGAAATTTTACCCTTCATTGACATTTGACTCAAAGCAGTAGCAACACCATTTAATTCCTCAGTACCACCACCCAT
>NZ_DATIRC010000229.1:0-1501 GCF_035470145.1 Romboutsia sp. | reverse complement strand
GATAATCTTCTCTACATATCCCCTACAGAATATCAAAAACTTTCCTGTAAACAATTGCATGAACAGATAATAAAGATAGATAAAAGGCTTAATGCGAAGTTACAAATTAAGTCAGATGAAGAAACAGAAAAAACTGTCGGTATGTTGTTCGTTGTTCCATTTGCTTTGTTAACTACTGCAGGAGTACCATTAATCGCTCCGAAGACTGATGCAGCTAAAGAGCGAGAGAGATTGGATAAAGAGGCATCTAGAAGAAAAGTTGCAGAATTTAATTCTGAAGTTAAAAGACTAAAAGGAGAATATGAAGCCCTTACAAATATTGCAACGAAAAAAAAATGTAGTTTTGCAGTGGATTTGAAATAATAACTCTATTATCTCATGATTTTCAAAACATTATAAAATATATAACTTTATGAGGATTTGTTGTCCATGATAAACTATGTTAGACTATAAGGTTTTGGTCAAGTTAGGCAAAACTGTGTATGGTAAATTCGGTATTTCTAAAATTTCTTGTTCATTTGGTGAACCAAAAAAAACTTTAACATTCTTATATCGTTTTTTATAATCTGATGCTATATTCAGTAGATGCTTTTGTATCTCTTTGTGTTGCTGTGTCATATATGCTGAAGTAGGATATTGTGATACTTTCGATTCACTGTACCCAAGAGTGACATTGAGAAGTTTTTCTTTATTGGAAGCAGATGGTTCATCTTTTATAAAAATACTTCCCTCCTGCTCATTATACTTACAGCTAACCTTTATATTAAACCCTTCTATATCATGACAATCCCAATGAAGGGTTTGTTCTACATAGAGTTTCACCTCTTGTTGAATCTTTGCATATTCTTTTTCATTCAAATTTTTTATTTCTATACTTGTACTGGATGATTGTGTTGTTATACCTGAAAGAAAAACTACTCCTATTAAATATGTCAGAACATAACCACCTGATATTGCAAGTAATATTGTAAGAATAGTTTTTTTTGCTTTCATTGAACACTTTCATTATCTATTTATTACGGAACAGAGACCCTTCTTTGCACTATTTTAGTATAAAGAGTATATCAAAATATCTCGTTTTCAATACCTTATGAAATATACAAATTTATGGGATTTTAGCCCAATCATTTCTTGACACAAAACTTACAGTGCCTTTCATTGGATTTGAGTGTTTTTTATTGGAACCGGTAAAAATACTCAAATATATAGTCATGATGCCGCACTTATTAAAATAATTATGTGTAATTATGAAACAAATATTTTAAATAGGATAAATATTATCTTATTTATTGGAGATTATTGTTAAAAATTTGTTACTTTTTCGGAGTAGATTAAATTTTCAAAGGAACAAATATGTCAAACTTACCAAAAATCATTTGGTCAAAAATAGATGAAGCGCCAGCACTCGCTACGTATTCATTACTACCAATCGTAAATGCATTTACTAAAGAAGCAGGTGTAGAAGTTGTAGAGAGCGATATCTCACTTGCAGGTAGAGTAC
>NZ_DATIRC010000228.1:0-11440 GCF_035470145.1 Romboutsia sp. | reverse complement strand
GTTTTTTAGCTGCATTTCTAGCTGCTGTTCCTTCTGTATATATAACTAACTCTCCAATTCCTGCGCCAACCATATCTACTGCAATTAATGGTTTGCCCTCGGATTCATTCTTAAAATTTAGCGGTTGCGTTATCATTAACTTGCTTCCTACCAAGGTATCATCTTTTCGTGTTGCTACTACTGTACCTATTACTTTTCCTATTTGCATATATTTTTCTCCTATTCATCTTTATTTTCATCAAAGATTACTTCTATTTTCTTCTGTTTTATATAGTCACGAGCCATTGGAGTTATTATAGAATTTTTGGGTGTGATTAATTTTTCATCTTTAGAACTTAATATATCATTTAACGTTATTACTAATCTTTTTTCTTCTTTATTTGAGTTATCTATACTTTTATTTTCTTCTTGTATACTATTTAAAAGTTTTATAATTTCATTTATTTTAGGATGATTTATAGGAACCATTATAAATGAATTTGTATCAAGCTTAACCTCACTATTATCTTTTAAGTTATTCTCTTTATTAACTTTATCTTTTACATCTTCTATAGTTGTTTTTGTTGTATTGTCAATTTCATTTATATTACTACTCAATTTTTTTAAGATACTTTCAGTTAAGCTTTTTTTACTTTTCATTTAATTAATCTCTACTTAATATAACTCTTTCAACTTCAGAGTGTGGTCTTGGTATTACATGAACTGAGTGAAGCTCTCCAACATTTCTTGCAGCCTCTGCTCCTGCATCAACAGCTGCTTTTACTGCTCCTACATCACCACTTACCATAACTGTTACTAACCCAAATCCTATTTTTTCATATCCCATTAAAGTTACATTTGCAGATTTAACCATCGCATCCGCTGCTTCTACTGCTCCTACTAATCCTTTAGTTTCTACCATTCCTAATGCTTGCCCCATAATTTTATACCTCCTAGATTTTAATTATCTTTTTCTTCTTTTTTAGAAGTTTTTTTAGGTTTTGGCTTTTCTTGTTTTCTAGATTCTTTTTCTTTTAAATTTTTCTCAAATTCTTTTATTAAAAAGTCCACTTCCTCATGCGGTCTTGCAATTGTTCTACTTGAAACTACTCTCCCTACTTTATTTCCAGCTTGTACTCCAGCCTCAACTGCCGCATTTACTGCCGCTACTTCTCCGGCTATATGTATAGTGACACTTACTGCTTTTTCTACCCCAATTACTTTATCAAATCCAACTAATGTAACATCTGCTGCTTTACTTGCACTATCTAGTGCTGCTATTGCTGCTGTAATTCCTATTGCTTCTATCATTCCTAGGGCTTTTCTCATAGTAATCCCCCTTATTTAGCTAAATCTTTTAAGCTAATCATATTTTTATTTTGTTTATCTTTAGGTGTTTGCTTTACAGAGTTGTTATTTGACTTATTACTTAAGCTTTTTAGACTTTTCATTTCTATTTTATTTATCTTATTTTCACTTTTTTGAGTTATTTTTTCAATTACCTTATTTTCAATTACTTTATTGCTTTTATTATTAGTGTTTAATTTACTATTTTTTAAAGAAGTTAAATTTATTTTAGTATTATTTTTATTTTTATTTAATATACTTTTTAATATTTCTTCTTCTTTTTCATTTATATTATTAACTTTTATAATATCCTGTTTTTCTGTACAATTATTTTGCTTATTAAGAGCCTTTTTAGATATATTGTTCATTATAGTTTTAGCTAGTGGGCTTGCCATTTTTTTCACCACCTATAGAATTTTGCTTACTTCATCATGAGGTCTTGCTATTACGTTTGTTGATATTATTTCTGCAATTTTACTTGCACTTTCCTGTCCATTTTCAACGGCCGCATTTACTGCTGCCACATCTCCTCTTACTATTGCTGCTACTATTCCTGAGCCAACTAAATTTATATCAACTAAATCTACATCTGCAGATTTTAACATTGTATCAGCCGCTTGGATTGCTCCTATCATACTTTTTACTTCTACTATTCCTAAAGCCTTCAAAATTTTCACCCCTTTTAAAGTAGGTTAAGCTTACTAGTCTTAAAAATAATTATCTATATTTATATCTTCATAACCTGGTATTATTGCTCTATCAAATAAATTTATATCTAATGGCTTTGTTGCATCTATTCCCATTTTATCACTAAGACCTTTATAAACATGAGATGCTTCAAGGCCACTTCCTAAAGCATTTTTAATTATAACTACATCTTCACTTGCTTGTACCCTAGATGCTAATGCAAATTCAACATCTTTATAGTTATATATATCAACATCATTATCTACTATAACTACATGCTTTAAGTCTTTACTGCTTCCAAGAGCTGAAAGTATTGCGCTTTTTCCATCGCCTTCATTTTTTTTGTTTATACTAACTATTGCATGAAGTCTACATCCACCACCAACAGTTACATTAACATCAGCTACATCTACTACACTCTCTAATATACTATATATTTCAACTTCTCTTATAAGTCCATTTGACAAATGCTCTTCTCTACAAGGGAATGCATGTTGGAATATTGGATTATTTCTGTGCATTATACTTTTTATTTCCATAACTGGATTTGGCGCTACTTCTCCGTAATATCCCATAAGCTCTCCAAAAGGCCCTTCTGTTACTTTCTTATTAGGAACAATATGACCTTCTAAAACTATTTCACAATATGCAGGTACTTCTATATCTACGCTATGACATTTTACAACTTGTAGAGGTTGCCCTTTTAAAGCACTATACACCTTGTGTTTATCAAGCCCGTATTTTGAAGAACTTATTTGAGATGCTATTAAATACTGAGCATCATAGCCTAAAACTACTGCACATTCTACAGGTTTATTATTTTGTTCACTTTTTTCAATAATTTTTCTTAAATGTGGAGATGCTCCTGATATTAACGTACTTATATTTGTTTTTGAATTTATTTGAAATCTTCTAACAGCCATGTGAGTATCATTAGTTTCTGGGTCTTTTACTATAAGCATTCCGGCTGTTATAAAACTTGATGAGTCTTTTTCATGTGATGTTGGTATGGGAAACAAATTTATAATATCTATATTTTTAGTTATAATATTTTCTTTAATAGGGCCAGTACTAATTTTTTTTACAGGTTTAGGATCTGCTATTGCATCCATAAACTTAAATATTCTATTTTCTTTATTCATATCCATCAAATCATAAAATATTTGTCTATTTCCATAAAGTCCACCAATTAAAGGCATATCATGTCCTTGTATATTATTAAACATTATAGGTACTTCATTATCAAAGTATCTTAAAACTGCGCCTAATTCAAATTCAGGATTTACCTTTTTATTACAAGTTTTTACATGTCCTAAGTTTTCTAATTTATTTAAAGTATATCTTAGCATTTGAGTTTCCATATATTACTCACCCCATCTATGTAATAAATTGTGCTCTATACCTAATTGATCTAAACTTCTTCCAACTATAGAAGTTACTATATCACTTAAATCTTGTGGATGATTATAAAATCCTGGTGTAGGAGGCATTATAGTTACTCCTAGATTAGATAATTTAAGCATATTTTCAAGATGTATAGAACTTAATGGAGTTTCTCTTGGTAAAATCACAAGTTTTCTCTTATCCTTAATACAAACATCAGCAGCTCTTGTAAGCAAGCTATCACTATACCCCATAGTAATTGATGCTAAAGTTTTCATAGAACAAGGTACTATAATCATGCCATCAGTTTTAAATGATCCACTTGCAATTGGTGCTGCTAAATCATAGTTTTCATGATAAAAGTCAGCCATTTCTTTAAGCTCGTCTAAATTAACACCGCACTCGTGATTTACAACATACTCCCCCATGTTTGATACTACTAAATGAGTTTGAACATTAAGGCCTCTTAGCGCCTTTAGTACTCCAAGTGCATAAATTGCACCACTTCCTCCTGATATTCCTACTATAATTTTCATAAAACTTCTCCTTTTAAGTTTTAAGCAACAAACTTTATTTGAGATCGTTGATTCCATTAGTGAAACAAATTTTATTTTTAGGTAATTACAAAACCTAAGCTTTGTAATTACCTAATTAAATTAACTATTCCACTTTATTTTCTTTGTCTCCTCCACCTGCCCATGGGTCAATTCCTTTTTCCCAAGCATCTATATATTCATCTATTGTCATAAGTTTTGTAAATATACTTAAATCTCTAAGTCCTGCTTCATGCATTTCATCATTTTTAGAGTGAACTCCATCACTTAAAGTTATAACTTTATAAGCATTGTAAAGTGCATCACTTGCTGTACTTCTTACACAAACATTAGTCCAAACACCGGTAACTACAACTGTGTCTAAATTTTCTTCTCTTAAATATAAATCTAAATCAGTGTGTGCAAATGCACTGTGTCTTCTTTTTGGTATAGTGTATTCTTCACCTTGTGGGTATAATTCTTTTATAAAATCAGATCCCCAAGTTCCTTTAACTGCATGAACCGGTCTTACTCTAAAGTCAGCATCATTTTTTCTATGAGCTTCTTGTATGTGTATTAACTGAACATCATCAAGCCCTTTTGCATTTCTTTCTCTTACCCATGCAAATAGTTTTTGTAAATTAGGTATTATTTCTTCTCCTCCTGGACATCTTAAAGGAGCTTTTTCTCCTACAAAATCATTTAACATATCTATAACAACAATACCGTGTCTTGGCATACTTATATCCTCCCATAAATTTGTAGCATTGTATTTTTTAAATATTTTTTAAAAAAAATGACACTACATATAATTTTTTATAATTTTTATATTTATCTATTAAATCAACTATATTTTAAGTAACGGATGTGATCGCGTGTATACGAAATAGTTCCCCGACATATCACCCAAGCACAGCGAATTTTAATAAGTTATCTTTTTATCTAACTTCATTATTTGTACTCTCTTTGTAAATTTACCAAATCCAGGCTTAACCATTATTCCTTTAATATCTTTAACATGGTCCACTATAACTTCTGGATGGTCTTTTCTATAACTTACTTTGTACTCTCCACTTGTTAATTCCTCTGGATTATTAAATACCACATCGTAATTTTCTAAAGTAGATAAAGTACCTTCTTCTCCATCTTGGTACACTAAGTTACCTCTAACTACAGTTTTATAAACTTTACCTTTTAACTGCATTCCCTCAAGTGGAGTGTATCCACACATAGATACCATAGTTTTTGGATCTATTGTCCACTGCTTATCTAAATCTATTATAGTAAAGTCTGCATCGGATCCTATATTTAAAGCACCTTTTTTAGGATATAATCCATAATGTTTAGCCGCATTAGTGCTTAATATATCAACTAATTTGCTTAGAGATATTCTACCTTTGTTATATCCTTCACTTACTACAACAGGAACCATAGTTTCAACACCTGGTATTCCTGGGAATGAAGTCCATATATTTGTTCCTTCTTTTAGTTTTTCACTTTCTATTTCATATGGAGCATGGTCTGTAGCTATAAAGTCTATGCTTCCATCATTTATCCCTTGCCAATGTTCTTCATTATCTTTTTTAGTTCTAAGAGGTGGAGCTATTTTTGCAAGAGGTCCATATTTAGTCATAGACTCTTGATAATTTAATGTTAAGTAATGAGGACAAGATTCACTTGTTACGTTTATCCCTCTCATCTTAGCTTGCTTTACAAGTTTTGCACCTATTCCTGTACTCATGTGTACTATGTGAAGTCTAGCACCACTAGCTTCTGCAAAACTTATTCCAAGTTCTATAGCAACTTTTTCAGCAAGTTCCATTCTTGCCTCTGCCCAAGCTGGTCCATCTAATCTGCCTTCTTCTCTAAACTTATTTACATAAAAATCGCACATAGCAAAGTTTTCTGCGTGTATTCCTATTGGAAGACCAGTTTTAGATACTGCCTTGAAACATTCATACATTTCAGGGTCTGTAACTCTTGGGTATGTCGGAACAGATGGAGTCATATATACCTTAAATGCTACTACTCCATAATCTGCTTGTTCCTGAACATTATGTAACCAACCTTCTCTAACATCTTCTCCCGTAACTCCACCCCACATAGCATAATCTACTACTGCTTGTGGTCCACATATATCTAATTTTGTTTCAAGTTGTTCAACACTTCTAACAGATGGAACTGAACAACAAGGCATATCTATTATAGTAGTAACTCCTCCTGTTGCAGCTGCTGCTGTTCCTGTTAAAAAGTTTTCTCTATGTGGAAAACCTTGATACATAAAGTGAGTGTGAGAATCTATACATCCTGGAAGCGTTAAGTTCCCATTAGCATCTATAACCTCTTTAGCATCTATCATATTTATATCATCAACAAAACCTGCTATTTTTTCATCTTTAACTAATATATTTGTAAGTACTGTATCATCACCTTGAGGTATCCTTGCATTTTTTATAATTACATCTACCATATTTTCTCCCCCTACATATCCATTAAATGAGTTTCTAAAACTTGTTCTTTTTTAAATCCTTCTAATCTAAAGAAGTACTGGAAGCTATCTAATATATAATCTAGCTTTATTGGTCCAACTAATTCAGTTCCAGTAACCATAACTCCGTATCTTTCAGCTTCTCTTTTTACAAATTCAAAAGCTCTGTGCATTGGAGTTTTTGAACAATCAAGTAAGTTCATTGAAACTACTACTCCTTCTCTTTCCGGGAATTTTATTCCAACAGCTCTTACTGTAGAAAATCCACCACTTGGTCCTCTAAGACCTTTAGCTATTTCTTTAGCTATTTGAACATTTTCAGTTCCTAAAAATATATTATAAGCAGTAAGCCCATCAGTTTCAGCACTGCATATAGTGGCTCCTGCAGTATCACTTATTAATCCGTCTATACTTAAATCTGGTTTTCTATTTTCATACTCTGATGCTCTTTCTTCATTGTCTTTGTTTTGTTTTAATAAGTCTCTTAAACCTTCATACTGACCTGCTCTTATGTAGGCAAAAGCTTTTCTATCTTCATTTGAAGCAGCCTCGCCAGCAAAGAATACAGGAACTTGTGTCTTTTTATGTAACTCATTTCCTATTTCTTTTGCTAAATGTACACATTCTTCTATTGTTATATCTTTGAATGGGAATATAGGAAGAGTATCTTGAGCTCCGATTCTTGGATGAGTTCCTTTATGATGTCTCATATCGATAAGTTCTGCAGATTTTGCTGCCATATTAACTAGTGCTTCTTTTACAGGTTCTGGTTGTCCTATAAAAGTAACAACTGTTCTGTTAAAGTCATGTTCAGGTTCATAACTTACTAATTTTACACCTTCAACTTTTCTTACTTCATCAACTATCGTCTCTATAACTTCTTTTCTTCTACCTTCACTAAAGTTTGGTACTGCTAATACGTATTGTTTCTTTTCCATTTCACTTATCTCCTTATCTTTAAAATTTAAATTATTAATAAGTAGATAAATTATTAAAACAAGCAAATCTTCATTTATCTTAACCTCATAAACTCATTAAAAAACAAAATCTCCTTTTCAAAATTTATATGGATGATTTTGTTAAAGTAAATATAAAAAATCTTATTTACAGAAATTATAATTATTTAAAATCTTAATTTTATATAATTTCCTATATGTTATAAAAAGCTTGTGAAACTTTTTATTTATGTGCTTGTTTAATAAATTATATTTTCATAACTTCATGAATATAACTTAATAAATAAAATTTTTAGGAGGAATTTTTTATGAGCTTAAAAGTTATTGATTTATCTCAAGAAATATTTCAAGGAATGTCGGTTTTTCCTATGCATCAGCCTACTTTCATAATGACTAATATGACGCATGAGGAAAATATGCAAAAAACAGGAAGTAAAAAATTAGGATTTTCAGCTAGAAATTTACTTATAAGTGAACATGGAGGTACTCACTGTGATGCAGTATGGGAATATAAACCAAGTGGAAAAACTATTGAAAATATGCCACTTGAATACTTTTTTGGAAGTGCTATTTGTATAGATTTATCTCATATTCCTTATAGTAGATACATAGAAGTTGAAGATATTAAAAAAGCTGTAAAAAGAGCTAATCAAGAAATAAATAAAGGTGATATAGTCTTAATGTATACAGGACATTATGATAGAAATTTTGGTAGCCATAAATGGCAAACAGAGTACTCTGGTCTTAGTTATGAAGGTGCTAAATATTTAGCTGAGTGCGGAGTTGTAAATATAGGTGTGGATGCTCCTGCAATAGACCACCCTGATGATTTAGATTTTTCTGGCCACTTAGTTTGTGGAGAATATGATATAACTAATACAGAAAACTTATGTAGCTTAGATAAAGTAGTTAACAAAAGATTTTTATATTTTGGACTACCTCTTAAAATAAGAGATGGCTCTGGTTCTCCAATAAGAGCAATTGCACTTTTAGAAGAATAGTTAAAAATATGTCATTAAATTTAATTAACGTTCCTATACTATAATATCAGTACAAATATATTACTAGTAAAATTTAATATTGAGGAGGAATATTATGAGCAAAAGTGATTCTTCTCAAATGACAAAAGAAGCAAGAAATTCTGGTTTACTTTATCAAATCGATGATAGACCAAATGTTCAACTTTCTGTGCTTCTAGGATTTCAACACATTGTAGCAGCTTTTGGAGGTATTGTAGCCGTTCCCTTAGTTGTTAGTAGTTCTTTGGGCCTAGATCTGCAAACTACTGCTATGATGGTAAGTGCTGCAATATTTGTTGCAGGTATAGCAACTATAATTCAAGCTAAAGGTGTAGGAAAAGCCGGTTCAAGGCTTCCATGTATAATGGGTACTGACTTTACATTTGTTGGTCCTTCTATTGCTGTTGGTAGTACTATGGGACTTGCTGGAATATTTGGTGCCACAATACTTGGGTCATTTATTGAAATGATTTTAAGTAAATTTATAAAGCCACTTATGAAATTTTTCCCACCTGTTGTTACCGGTACAGTTGTTACCCTTATAGGTCTTACACTAGTGCCTGTTGCTATGGATTGGTGTGCTGGTGGCGTTGGTTCTCCTACATATGGAAGTTTAACTAATATTAGTGTGGCTTTAGTAGTTATGACTATAGTTATACTTCTAAACAGATACGGTAAAGGAATTTTTAGTAGTGCTTCAATACTTATTGGTATGTTTTTAGGTTACTTAATTTGTATTCCTTTAGGACTTGTTGATTTTGCACCTATAAAAGATGCAAGCTTAATAGGGCTTCCTGGTATTCCACTTGTTTTGGAACATGGAATTAAATTTAGTATAGCTGGTGTTGTTCCTTTTATAGTTGCTTATTTAGTTACTACTATAGAAACAGTTGGCTGTTTAATAGCTGTTGCAGAAGCTGCTGAAAAACAAGCTACTAGTGAAGACTTAAGCCGTGGAGTTTTAGCCGATGGTATTGGAAGTTTTATGGCAGGATTTTTAGGTGCTGGACCTAATACTTCATTTAGCCAAAATGTAGGTCTTATACCTATGACAAGAGTTGCTAGTCGTCATGTAGTTGTTGTTGCTGGTATTATAATGATGTTACTTGGTATATTTCCAAAACTTGGAGCTATAGTTGCATCTATACCTAGCCCTGTTTTAGGTGGTGCTGGTGTTGTAATGTTTGGAGTTGTTGCTGCTAGTGGTATGAAAACTTTAAGTAGAGTTAAGATGAATAATAGAAACCTTCTTATAATAGCAGTTTCTATTGCTTTAGGTCTTGGTATAACTACTAGACCTGATTTGTTATCTAACTTACCAAATGAACTTCAGATGTTATTCGCATCTGGAATAAGTACTGGTACTATAGCTGCCCTACTGCTTAATATCTGCTTAAAAGAAGAAAAATAGCAAAATTTTATTTACATAATAAAAGACATCTTTTAAAACTTTAAAAGGTGCCTTTTGTATTTTTTAACTAGGGTTGTTATCTTCATTAACAACTTTAATTTTTTATTATCTATAAACATGTTCCTAAAGCAAAAGTAAGTGCTGATGCTGACATTACTTCCATAATTGGAGGTATCTCTATAGTGAAATATGAAATAATCTCAACTCCTGCTGACTTTAATAAAGTATTTCCTTTTACTTCATAATTTTTTTCATTAAATTCACTTTTTTGTTGTATGGTGGAAATACTAACTTAATATCAATCTTAGATGATTTCTTAACTATACTCTTTTCATATGTAAAAGTTTTGAAACTACTATATCCATGGTATCTACCTATACCAGATTTACCTACTCCACCAAACGGAAGATATACAGATGCAACATGACTTATAGTGTCATTTATGCATCCCCCACCAAAAGTAATATTATTTATTATTTTTTCACTAAAGTTTTTGTTCTCTGAAAATATATATAGCGCAAGTGGCTTTTCATATTTATTTAAGTAAAACTCAATATCCTTCATATCTTTATATTTTATAACCGGCATTATAGGTCCAAAAATTTCATCTTTCATAACTTCATCTACGTATGTAACATTACCTAAAATAGTTGGTGATATATATCTATTTTGAGTATCTATCTCCCCACCAAATACTATTTTTGAACTATCTTTTTGTAGGATATTGCTAAGTCTTTTCATATGTCTATCATTTACAATTTTTCCGTAATCATTGTTTACTTTTACATTTTCTGTGTAAAATTCCTTAACTACATTTTTTGATTTTTCCAAGAATTTATCATATATATCTTCATGTACTAAAATATAATCTGGCGCTACACAAGTTTGACCTGCATTACTAAATTTACCCCATACTATACGTTTAATAGCTACATCTAACTTTGCAGTATTATCAACAATTACAGGTGACTTACCACCTAATTCTAAGGTTACTGGTGTTAAGTGTTTACTTGCTTTTTCCATTACTATTTTACCTACGTTTACGCTTCCTGTAAAAAATATGTAATCAAAAGGTAAGTCAAGTAATTCACTATTTACTTTATAATCACCAGTTATTATATCCACGTAGTTTTTATCAAAGGTTTCTTTTATTATCTTAACTAAAATTCCCTCTACATTAGGTGTGAATTCAGAAGGTTTTATAACTGCTGTATTTCCTCCAGCAATTGCACCTATTAATGGCTCTATACTTAATTGGAAAGGATAATTATATGGACCTATTATTAATACACATCCATATGAACTATTGTAAATGTATGATTTCCCTGGAAGCTGTGCTACATCATTTTTTACTTTTTTTATTTTGTTCCATTTTTTAATGTTTTTTATAGCATAGTTTATAGATCTATATATAAATCCGACTTCTGTCGTAAAAGCTTCAAACTGTGACTTTCCTAAGTCCTCATATAGTGCATTTATTATTTCATTTTCATATTTTTTTATAGTATTTTTTAAATTTTGTAAAGCTTCTATTCTATCTTTTATACTTATATTGCCCAATTGTAATTTGTACTTTTTTTGACTATTTAGTATTTCTTCATAATTATTCAAATTCACCATCTCCTAATTATATTTAT
>NZ_DATIRC010000227.1:0-2557 GCF_035470145.1 Romboutsia sp. | reverse complement strand
ATCTATTCTTCCATCCTGAATTTCAATTAATGATTTTGATAAATAAAGACCTATACCACTTCCAAATTCATTATCCATTTTTCCATTTTCTATTTGCTTAAATCTATCAAATATTTCCATTAATTTTTCTTCATCTATTCCAATTCCACTATCTTTAACTTTTATTTGAACTTTATTACCTACTTTATAAACTGCAATTAATATTTCACCTTTCCTTGGGGTAAATTTTATTGCATTTGATATCAAATTAAGTACAATTCTTTCTATTGATTCTGGATCTAACCCTACTAATAGATATTCTTCATTTGTATCAAATACCAATCTTAAATCTCTTGATTTAGCATAGGAGTTGATAGACATAACTATTTCTTCTACTAAATATACGATATCAAAATTTATTGCCTTTAATTTATAAATCTCTGACTTCACTTGAGATATATTTATTATATTATCAATTAACCTCATTAATCTAAACATATTTTGCTTTATTATTTTAACATGATAACTAATTTCTCCATTATTATCTTTTATTTTTTCACAGGTGTTTAAGGTTTCAACTAGCTGTGTAGAACTATATATATTATTTAAAGGTGTTTTTAATTCATGAGATATATTAGCATAAAACTCCATTTTTATTTTATCATATTCTCTTTGCTTTGTTAGCATTTCCTTTATTTTCTCTGCTTCTCTTTGTTCACCTAAATCATGAATTATTTTAACTCTACATTTTAAATTATCTAACATCCATGTTTTACAATAAATCTTTACTTCCTTTATTTTTTTATCTTCATTTACAATATGTATTGTTTTGTTTGCATTCCCACTATTTAGATTATGTAAATATTTAGTTTCTAATCTGTCCCTATATTTTCGAGTCCAAATACCTATATTCTTTTCTCTTATTCCAAAGATTTCTTTAAATTTCTTATTTGTGTATATAATTTTTTTACTACTAATGGACTCAACTATTATACCTTCAGGCATGGAATCTAACATTTTCTTATATAGCTGATACTGATTATTTATTTTTTGATATATACTTATTTCTTTTGTTTTATCTCTGTATGATAATAATTTTAAATTTTTTGAGTCTTGTATATAATCTTTTATACTCAATTCTAAGTTGTGCTCTTTTTTATATTTATCTATCATTGTACAATTAATGATATAATTAGTACCAATGACTCTTTGCACATCATTTATTTTATCTTCAGTAGTCATTTCTATTTTTTTATATCTTTTATTATCAAAGAAATCTAGACTAAATTTATTGTAATAATCTATTAGACTCATTCCTTCTATCTCATTTGCACTATATCCAAATAGTTTTTCAAATTCTTTATTTATGCTTATTATCTTTATATCATCTATATTTTCTTCAACATCTCTCATCATTATTGGAGCTGGTATATTTTTTACTATACTTTCATATTCTTCTTTTTTATTTTCAAGTTCTTTTTCCATTTTAAACTCATTTTTAATATCATTTAAAATTATTAAGTAACTATTATCCGTATCATTATAATTTATATTAAGTATATATGGTATTTTATTTAAAAATACTAATTTATCTACTATGTCTTTTTTATATTTTAACTCTTCTAAATTTTCTAATATGCCTTTAATATTTATAAGTTCTGCTATCTCTAAGAAAGTACATATATCGTCTCCTAAAACCTCTATAAACTTATTGTTTTTGTAGGTTATCTTAAAATTACAATCTGTAATCATCAATATACAAGGCATAATATTTAATGATTGCTTTAATAGTTCTTTTCTTTGAATTATATATTTTTTTATTTTATATTGAATTATAATTTCTTTACTAATTATATTATTAATAGTATTTAATTGTTTTGAATTAAAATTTAATTTTTCATTTCTAGATTTCAGCTCAAAATAAGGATTATGTATTATATTTTTTATAGTGTGTTCGTATCCAACATATGTATGACTAAATAAAAGTAATAGCAATATACTTTCCTGTAAATCTATATTAATGATATCTTTATAAATCACAGTTAAAAGTAATGTAATGTTCATAATAAAAGTAATATCTGATAAAGTTTTTATTATCTTATAATATTCAAAGTTCTTATTTTTATAAAAAAATGAATTATAACATGATATTGTTAAATTACCTATTATAATTATATAAGTTTTAACTATATCTGTTTTTATCTTATACAGTATATATCCTACTAAAATCATTATCATACATAGTATTATAGTATCTCTTATTAAGTTTTTATTTTGACATCCATACTTAAAATACAATACATTAAATAAATTAATAATTGTAATTGTTAACAAAAATGTCTGAAATTTAATGTTTCCTTTTTGTATTAATGTTAAACTTGCTATAACTATAAAGGTTATACTACTTATTACCATTAATTTAGAAAATTTATTATTTTTTAATTTTGTGTTATAAGATAGTTCATATAAAAGTATCCATAATAATGTTACTCTTGATAAATTTATAATAATTGAATAAAATTTCAAATTAAACATGCCCATAATAAAAAACATTATATTTATTAATATAAACACATAA
>NZ_DATIRC010000226.1:0-1932 GCF_035470145.1 Romboutsia sp. | reverse complement strand
AACACCCCCAAGAGAAGCTATTTCACTTTCTAAATCCTTTACATTAGATTTATATTTTCTATAAGCTTCTTCTTTTGCGAGATAATCTGATCCATTATTTCTAAGTTGGTTACACTCTGCAAGATAGTTTAAATATTCATTTCTAACCTTATCTTCTAAAGCTTCTATTCTTGTCATATTTGACACCCCTTTTTAATTTTCAATGAACTATTTGCTTTTCTTTATATACTTATTGTATCACATTTGAGTACAAAAGATACATTTTATTTAAAAATAATTTGAGAAACTTTCGACAAATTTCCCAAATCTTGTTTTAATCTATTTCAATGTTTAATACTTCTTTTATTTTCTCTTTTTCTAACTTAGTGAATTTTCTATCTCCATTTATCTTCTTATACAAAGCATTTCTTTTTATTCCTAAAATTTCTTCTGCAAATTCTTCTAGCGTGTAGCCTTTTGCTTTTATCTTAAATTTTATATTATTCATTTCCTCACCTAACCTTCAAATCAATTTCATATAGTATATTATAGCATCAAAGCATACAAAAGATACATATAAATTAAAAATAAATAAAAAAATAAGGACTAATAAAGTCCTAATAACTTGCATAGCATAGCAACAAAATATATAAATGCCACTACTTTCCAAATAAAGCCTGTATTTTGAACTTGTAAAGGCTTAACTTCTCTAATCTGCTTATACAACTTCCATTTTCCTTCCTCAAGTGCAATTGTTGGAATATCTCGGCTTTGACCTTGTTTATTATATTTTGGTGAATACTTTGAAATATAAAACTGTTCCATTATCAAAGCATCTGATTCGGTCTTATGTTTTTGATATTCTATTTTGCATACACTACGATAACATTCTTGAGGTAAATGTCCTTTTGTAAAGTGATCCGTAATTCTTCTATCTATATTAACAGTCTTACCATAGTATATAACTTCCCCTCTAGCATTGACAAAACGGTATGTGTAAGCCATTCTCCTTCACCACCTTATGATTATATTATATCACTTTTTCAAGTGCTTTAGATAGCCTTTAACGTCTTCCATTTCAGTATAAAAACTTTGAGTAAGTATAAGCTTGCCATCTACATCATACTTGCATCTTCCTTTATCCTTTATATCTTGTAAATTAGCATTTTTTATTATCATATCACTATCAACTTTATCAGCAGTCGCTAAACCTATTCTATGAATAGTATGTGATTTAATTTTTCCTACTGTGTCCTTTGAAGGAATTTGCGTTGCAACTATGAAATAAATTCCATATGCCCTTACTAAGCCCATGCACTTAATTAATTTATCTCTTAATTTTGTATTATCACAAATCTGTGACACTTCATCTATTACAACTATTACAGGCTTTATTCTATCAGCTTCAGCTTCATTATAATCTATTATATTAAAGTGCCCTTTTCCCCTTATCTTATTTGCCCTTTCCTTACCCTCTTTACTTAAGCTATCTAACATTTTATTAAATCTATCTTCTTCAAATATACATTCCCTATTGACTTGTTGGTAAATTTCAAACGGTGGCAAATCTGTATTTTTAAAATCAACCAAAATTATCTTTAAACTATCTTTATCATAACTTAGCATTAAAGAAATTAATATTGTTCTAATTATTGAAGTTTTTCCGTATCCTGTAGCACCTGCTATTAATAAGTGATTATTTTTGTAAAAGTCTATCCATACAGGATTATTATATAAATCATGTCCTATACATACCCTTAGAGTACCTTTGCTATTAGTCCATATATATTTATAAGGCAACATTTTAGGCATTTCCAAAGAAGCTAATTTATTTTTATATTCTTTAATTTCTTTTTTCATTTCTTCTAATTCTTTATTTTCTTTCTCTTTATCATACTTCTTCTTTATAACCTTTTTATCTTCCTCTAAGTCAACCCAAGCACTTATAAACCA
>NZ_DATIRC010000225.1:0-29332 GCF_035470145.1 Romboutsia sp. | reverse complement strand
ATGGTAGCACAGGAAATATATCTGTTGCAGTAGTAAACAACGATAAAGGTACTACTATTAGAGATAAAAAGATAAATATGGGAGATGAATTAATCGAAAAACTTCAAGATAATAAAGATTTAGGTTGGAAATTCGTTGATGAAAAAACTGCCTTAGATGGTGTTAAAAAAGGTACATATTATTCGTCAATAGAAATCCCAAAAGATTTTTCGAAAAATTTAGGTTCTTTGATTTCTGATAATGTTAAAAAAGGTGAAATCATCTATACTGTAAATGAAAAAATAAATGCAATAGCTCCTAAAATTACAGATAAAGGTGCTTCTACTATTCAAAATGAGATTAATCAAACTGTAGTTAAAACTGTAAGTGAAGTAATGTTTGAAGTATTTAATAATATTGGTATAGAAATAGAGAATCAATTACCAAAGTTAACAAATTTAGAAAATGATTTAATTGAAGTTCAAGGAAAGTTTAAAGATATAAATAAAACTATTTCTTTAGCATCTGATGCTACTTATAAAATAGAAGATGTTGTAACTGATTTACAAAAAGATGTACCACTAATACAAGATACCATAACTAACTCTAAGAACTTAGCTTCTGATGTTAAAACATTTTTACAAGATAGTAAAGGCAGCTTAGATAAGCTTGCACCTATTATAAAAAATGATTTACAAATTATAGAAGAAGTTTCATCAAGTGCATCTTCAAGTGTATCAGATTTAATAGATGCAATAAATAAAGGTTCAGAAAATATACCTGAACTGGTGGATAGCTTATATAGCAAATTATCTACTTTATCAAATGCTAATAAAACAGTTTTAGAATTATTAAAGAAATTAAATGCTTTAGACCCTACTCATTCACTTCAAGCTACTATAGATAATTTACAATCTATAGACGCTGAACTTGATATAGCAATTAGTACCTTAAATAGTATGAAAAATCAAATTGTGAATGGACAAAAACCTTCTTTAGACGGTTTGAATAAAATTTTACAAATTACTAATAATGTAAATGACATAGCTTCAGGAATATTAAATAACTTTGATTCTAAAATAGCTAACCCTATAAATAACATATTTACAGAAAGTTTCAAAGTTGCGGATGATACTATCGCTGTTTTAGATAAAGCACAAGAAAAACTTCCTGCAGTTGAAGATATCCTAAGCACTTCTTTAGCTTTCTCTAAGAGTGCACAAAATGATATAAAGTTTATACAAAAAAAATTACCTTTAGCTGAATCTATAGTTAATGAATTGGTTGATACTATGAATAAAATAAATGAAGGCGATGATATGGATGAATTAGTATCACTACTTAAAAGTGATGCAATTACACATTCTAATTTCTTAAAACAACCTGTTGATTTAGTTACTAATAAGTTATACCCAATAGCAAACTATGGTTCTGCTATGACACCATTTTACACTGTACTTTCTTTATGGGTTGGTATATTATTGCTTATGTCATTACTTTCTACAGAAGCTCATGGCGATTATAAATCTTATGAAATATACTTTGGTAGAGGTCTTACTTTCTTAAGCATTGCTATCGTTCAAGCACTTATTGTTAGTGCTGGTGATATATTATTGCTAGGTATAGAAGCTGTCGATCCTATATCATTTGTTATATTATCAATGTTTACAAGTTTTGTATTTACTGCAATAGTTTATTCTTTAGTATCTACATTTGGTAACTTTGGTAAAGCAATCGGTGTTATATTATTAGTAATACAAGTTGCTGCATCTGGAGGAACTTTCCCAATAGAAGTTACCCCTACATTTTTCCAAAATGTAAATCCATTACTACCTTTCACATATGCAATATCTGCACTACGTGAAACAATAGGTGGTATATATCAACCTAATTTACTAAAAGATATGTCTATATTAGTTATATTCATAGTTGCACCTATTGCATTTACTTTAGGACTAAAAGGACCAATAAATAGAGCTACAGCTGGAGTTAATAGTAAACTTCATGAAAGTGATTTAATAGGCCATTAATAGTTAAAATAGCCTGACTAGATTTATATTAGTTAGGCTATTTTACTTTATAAATTTATTCACTCATACTTTCATATTTACCATCAGGCAAATCTATTTTATGATCATTTATAATAACAGTATCATTATCAACCCAGTTAATTTTCACATCATTAACCTGATATTCATAATATATGATTTTTTCATGTTTATTATTAGTTGTTAAATAACATCTTATAGCCCAATCAACAGTTGCTCCTCCATTAACAAGATAAGCCTTAATATTATAAATCCCATCAAAAGATGATGAATCCATAACAAGTTCTTCACTTGGTTTAAATAATTCATCTAAAAAATATTTTTTACCCCCATACCCAAATAAGAAAATAATAATTAATATTACTAAAAATAATAAAACTATTTTTTTCTTGATATTTTTTATATCTCTTTCTATATCTACATTTATATTCATATTTTTTGCGAGAATAAAACTAATAACTATAAAAATCTCGCTATCCCCCTTGTTTTAAGTTTATTTTATATAAATACTGCAGTTCTATTATTATAATTTTCAATTCTTGTATTTAAAAATAAAATCACACTATGAACTAGCATATTATTATACCTTTAATATACACATCTTTAATTTTTCAGCTTTATTAACAAAATTTAGCTGGCAATGATGTCAAATTTCATTCTATTATCTAATATAATATTAACATATGATTTATTATTCACGCAAAAAACACTTTATAATCCTAATTTTTGTAAATTAGTTTTATAAAGTGTTTTGTATTCATTTAATACTATAATTATTTTTTATTTTTATTATCACACGTAACTAATGAAAGTTCTCTTAATATTTTACATGCGGCAGCTGTTGATACGCTCGTACTATCATAATCCGGGCTTAATTCAACAATATCACATCCAACTAAGTTAATATTACTATTTTTTAGAACTTTAAATATATTTTCAAATTCTTTATAAGTCACACCACCTGGTTCTGGTGTTCCTGTTCCTGGGAAAATTGATGGATCTAATACATCTAAATCAATAGTTAAATATACATTTTTACCATCTAAACTTTTCACTATATCTTCAAAAGTATTTATACTTCCAACTTCCATATATGTGTGTTTTTGCTTTAATGCAAAATCAAATTCTTCTTTAGTTCCTGATCTAATACCAAATTGGAATATTTTATTGTCTCCTATAATATCCCATATTCTTTTTATAACAGTAGCATGAGAATTCTTATTATTATTATATGTTTCTCTTAAATCTGTATGAGCATCAAAATGAAGTACATGTACATCATTATACTTTTCATGAACAGCTTTAAATGCTGGTAAAGTAACTAAATGCTCTCCACCTATCATAAATGGTATTTTGTCATCATTTACAATATCTTTAGTTCCTTCATATATTTCATCTAAAACTATATCTGTGTTCCCTATACTTAAATCTAAGTCTCCAATATCACATATATTGAAATCTTCTAAATCTAAATCAAGGACTGGACTATAAGTTTCAAGACCATAAAACTCATTTCTCATAGCAGTACTTGCAAATCTAGTCCCAGGTCTATTTGAAGTTGTACCATCAAATCCTACACCAAATACTACTAAATCAGCTTCTTCATAAGAACTGTCCATTCCCATAAAATTACTCATATTAAAAAATTTATTATTTTTCATTTAACATATCCTTTACATATTGTGGTAACATAAATGCTCCATAATGTAAATCACTGTTGTAGTACTTAGTTTTTAAATTTAAGCTTTCCCACTTTTCTCTATTTTGGTCTTTTATAGGGTCAAACTTTTTAGATGCAAATCCAAATAACCAGTGACCTGATGGATAAGTAGGTATATGAGCTTGATAAACTTTAGTTACAGGGAATAAGTTAGTTATTTTCTCATTTGCTCTTTTCATTTCCTTTGCATTGAAATCAAAGTAAGGACTCTCATTTTGATTTACAAGTATACCTTCATCACTTAAAACTCTGTAACAATCATTATAGAAATCTACTGAGAATAATCCTTCTCCAGGTCCTATTGGATCTGTTGAATCAACTATTATTAAATCATATGACTTATCTTTAGAATTCTTTACGAATGCTACACCATCTTCATAGTATAAGTTTACTCTTTCATCATCTAACTTACATGCACATATATCTATATATTCTCTAGATACATCTACAACCATTTTATCTATTTCAACCATGTCTATTTTTTCTATTTGTGGATAACGAGTTAACTCTCTTACAGTTCCTCCGTCTCCTCCACCTATTACTAATACATTTTTTATGTCCATATTAGTAGCCATAGGAACATGAACTATCATATCATGATATATAAATTCATCTTTGTGGTTTACCATCATTAAACCATCTAAAGTTAAAAACTTTCCAAATTCTTTACTATCAAAAACATCTACTTGTTGAAATTCTGATTTATCACTAAAAAGATGCTTGTCTACCTTTATTGAAAAACGTACATTGTCCGTCCACTCTTCTGTGTACCAAAGTTCCATCTTTGTTCCTCCAAATTTAATTTTATTTTATCTATATATTTAAATACTATCTATTTAAAATTTATTTTATTTATATCCGTTTTATTTACACATTTTCTGGCTTGTGAGTAATGTCACCTAAATCTTTTTTTGCAAATTTTTGTATTTTTGTTGTTAAACCTCTTGGTATTTCTGTAGATTCACTTCTTTCTGCCTTTAAAAGTTCTTCTAATAATTCAAAACTTTTCCATGGATCTATATCTCCACAAGTGAAAAAGTCTGCCGATGCATATCCGTATTCTGGCCAAGTGTGTATAGTTAAATGAGATTCTGCTATTATAACTGCACCTGATACTCCCCATGGATTAAAGTGATGGAAAACTGAATCTACTATAGTTGCTTTTGCATTTAAAGCTGCATCATTCATATACTTTTCTATAAGTTTAGGATCTCTTAATATTTCCTCATCACAGTTGTAATATTCTACTAATATGTGTCTACCTAATGTTTCAAATTTCATAATATTCATTCTCCTCTATTTATCTTTGTCATTTATTACTAATATTGTTTTAAGACTCTTATCTTTCATATCTGTTAAATGAGCCTCTTTTTCCTTAAGTGTCTTTATATAATCGATGATTTCTTTTGTAATCAATTCGCCAGGTGCAACTATAGGTATTCCTGGTGGATATGCCATTATAGACTCTCCACTTATCCTATTTATACACTTATCTATTTCTACACTTTCTTTTTCCATGTAAAAAGCTTCTCTTGGATTTAATTTAATTTCAGGTGTTATTTGCTTAGGGTTTATTTGCTTTACAATACCATCCTTTGCAAACAATTTAGCTATTTGTTCTAATGAATCTATTAATTTATCTATATCATTTTTAGTAGTTCCAATAGCTACAAGTGCTAATATATTGTATAAATCTCCTAATTCAACTTGAACATCAAACTTTTTATATAGTAAATCATAAACTTCAAATCCAGTTAAATTAAGACCTTTAGTATTTATACATAGCTTTGTTTCATCAATAAAATTAGCACCTTTATTGTGCTTTAACTCAGTTGAAACAACTTTTATACCTTTTATTTTATTTATCTCAGCTTTTGCATATCTAGACAGATTTAAAGCTTCCGACAATTGATTTTGACCATTTTCGACTAAATTATATCTAGCTCCATCAATACTTGCCATAAGTAAATATGATGCAGATGTTGATTGTAACATATTTATACTTTGTCTTACTTTACTTACATCTATATTTTTATTATTTACTAAAAGCGCAGACGCTTGAGTAAGTGCTCCACCTGTTTTATGAATACTTACAGCTGACATATCTGCACCTAATTCCATACTTGAAGGAGGCAATTCATCATGGAATGCAAAATGCGCTCCATGAGCTTCATCAACTAAAACTAATACATCATTTTCTTTACAAAGCTTAATTATCTTTTTTAGTTCTGTGCAAGCTCCATAGTAAGTCGGATTTAATAAAAATAATGCTTTGGCATCTTCATTCTCTTCTATAACTTTTTTAACTTTATTAAAGTCTAAATTTAAACTAATACCTAAATATTCATCAAACTCGGGTTGTATAAATACAGGTACTCCACCACTTAAAATTAGTGCATTTATAACCGATTTATGAATATTCCTAGGTAAGACTATTTTATCACCCGGTCTTATCATACTCAGTATCATTGCATGTATTGCCTGCGTAGTTCCATTAGTTATAAAAAAAGCTTCATCACATTTATATGCTTTAGCTAATAAATTTTGAGCTTCATTTATAATTCCATTTGGATTAGATACATTATCCATAGTTGGAGATGAGTTTATATCCATATTCATAATATGATTCCCTAGGTAATTATTTAAAACATCAACTCCTTGGTCTTTTACATGACCTGGAACATCAAAACAAGATATATCTCTTAATGAGTACTTTTTCAAAGCGCTCAAAAGTGGAATTTCTTTATCACTCAACTTGGTATTTTCATAAATTGCATTATCATATACCTGCATATTTAAGCCCCCCTTTTTTTTAATTTTTGCTATTTTATATTTTATTTTCAAATCAAAGATTATTATATCTATTTATTAAATTTACTATTATTAAACTTACCTTTTCTATTATATTTTCATTTTCTATTTTTTGCAACTACTTTTTTAAGTTTTTTTATTTTATTTTTTCCCATCAGAACCAGTGTATTTAACTATTCTTTACTATGCTTCTATTTTTTATGTTTATATTAATTTATAATTAGTTTAGTATACCTAATTATAAATTAATATAATTTTATTTTAAATTTAGTATATCTAATTTTATTTCAGTTTTTCATATTCTATTTGAATTAATTAAATATTTTAGTTTTTCAACGAAAATATAGAATTTAAAATTTTTCAAAAAAAATAACGGTAGCATAGTTTCCCCTCAATATGTTAAATAAAAGTTATAACACAAATACATAACATGTAGGTTTAATCTATGCTACTTAATCTGTTGTGCTATTTTAAATAACACATCTGTTTAAATTACTAAGTTTTATATTTTACTACTATTAAAACTAATTTATAAAACTGGTATTTTTAATAAGCATAATTAACTAGCACAATACATTATTTATTATTTATCTTTTGACAAACCGTCTTCATAATATTCATACTTATCATACCCTTTTTCTTTATACTCATTTTCATCTAAACCTATTCCATTCTTTTCTTCTTCCTTATATACTTCTGACTTATTTACATAATCTTCTAAATCATTTTTAGATACTTGTTCACAATTATCATAATTTATTCTTCTTGAATTAAATTCTTTTACCTTTTCCTCTAATTCATCATTTTCTTCTTTGTCATAATTATATATTTCGTACTCACTATCATTTAGATAACTTTCTTCTGCTAAGCCCTTATTTAACTTGCGATTTTTAATTGCTCTATAGGAAAAATAAACTCCTGTTCCTGTTAATACTGCACCTCCATATATAAGAGCTCTTTTTCCCCTTTCCTCAACTTCTTTTTGCATTTTTTTCTTAAGTAAATATTTTACCATGGCACTTATCCTCCTTAACTGTCATATACTATATTAATAGTATTTGTATTATTCAAATAAAAATTATACTATTTTTAAATTACATTTTTTGTTATTTTATAAAGAAAGGGGATATACTAAATGGATACAGCATTATTTAATACATTTTTGAGTTTAATAACGTTGGTTATTGCAGTTGGAGGAGGTTATTTAGTTAACTTTTTAAGACAAAAAATAGGAAGAGAAAAACTAGCTAAATACTACGAGATGGCAAAACAAGTTGTAATGTCAATTGAATAAGCAAATCCTCAATTGGCTGGAATTGATAAAAAAGAATTAGCTGTAAATAAATTAGTTCAGCTTAGTAATAATAAAATCACATCTGAACAAGCAGATATGTTAATTGAAGCTGCTGTTTATGATATTAAAAAGATTTTATCAATTAAATAAGTTTGATTTATTTTTACTCCTTCTTAAGAAGGGGCTTTGTTTATACATAAGTAAACTAAATATTTTAATTTCATAAAATTGAGCGACGTGTCGGCGAATTATTTCATGTCTTCAACGACTTACAAATCAGGTCTGTTTCTTGAGCAATCTGTTGGCGAACTATTTCAAGCTTAGTGGCTAGAAATTATATTTATCCGCAAATCAGATAAAATATAATTTCCTTTTAATATAAAAAATTAGTACTTTAGATGTAAATAGAATATATATTAAAAGCGATACCTCTATTTATGTTCAGATAAAAAATGAAATAACTAAATCCATAGCAAAAGGCGATTTTAAAATAGACGAATCTTTGGCCATCAGTTAGAAGTACGGCTTAAACTATATGTTTAAATCTCCATGCTGTAAACAAAGCTTATAATGAACTAAAAATTGTGATATAGTATTATCATCAAAATCAATAATCGATGTAATTTTTATTAATGAAAAAGAGAAAACTTTAAATAAATTTAAAGTTTTATATTCAATTCCTGCATTTATAGCTGTAATAAGTTCTATTTATACTTTAGTTAATTATCCTAATATGTTAGACATGGTACCTACTCATTGGTCATTTACAGGTACTACTGATGGATTTGTTGAAAAATCATTTTTTAATAATAACTATATTAGTATTTGTAATACTAGTATTTGATTTAATTATTTCTTTCTTTGCATAAGACGAAATCTTCTTTAAATATTTGATGAATAAAAGATATCATATACTATTCATATGATATCTTTTATTCATTTTTATTGTTTATTCATTTTTATTGTTTATTTACCATTAACACGTTTATGACTTACTCTGCTTATAGATGTGCTTACAGTTTTAAATAAGAACATACCCACTGCTAGATTTATAACTATAGCTGGTGCTACAGCTACCATGAATAACGTTGCAAATGACCCTGGAAGACCAACTAATATCTGTGCCGAACCTAAAAATACGCATCCACTTATAAGAGTTCCAAGTGGTAATATTATTGTTAATACTATACTATCTTGTTTTTTATCATTTAAATTTCTTATAAATGGTAAATTATATATAAAAATCATTATAAGATATACTAAGTTTACTGTGATAATCTTATCAACTATATTAGGTAATTGACCTGCTGGGAATTTTGTAGTTAAAGCAGTAAATATTCCTGTTACTATACCAGCTACTAGACAATTCTTATAGTCCCCTTTGTTTAATATCATTATTGTAAATAACATTGTCAGAGCTATATCAGGCTGTATCGGAAGTCCTAATGCAGGTGTGATTTGATGAAGCAATAGTCCCATTGCTAAAAGTATTGAGTTTAAAACTAATTTTCTTGTATTTGTTTTCATTGTGTTTCCTCCTAGTATTTTTTAATATTTTTATAAATTTCCAATCTCCTAGTGCGTCTTCATTAGATTCAAACTTTCATACCACAATCATCACCCCCTTCAAAATTTTATAAATTTATGCAAATAAAAAACTCCGTCCTATATTAATAGGACGGAGATTATCCGCGTTGCCACCTAATTTATGTATAACAAAATACTGTCATACATCACTCATTTTCAGGTACTATCATACCCTATTCGCTATAACGTGCGACACACGGCAAAGTCTACTTTAAAATAATTTCGATTTGCTCCTCAAAGGCCCATTCACTAAATTTCTTCTTGCTAAGATTCCACCATCCTCAGCTCTCTATATCGAACCTAAATTTAGCTACTCCTCCTTATCAAAGGATTTACTAATTTGTTTAACTCAATAATATACTAATAATTTTATATTGTCAATTATTATTTTAACTAATAGATTTACAAGTTTATATATACTATATGAAATTATTATATTATTGCCACAATTTCTTTCACTTATATTGTAGTAAATGGATTTAAGTATACTTCACTTTTAACTACATTTATTTCTTCTATTTCATCTAAAAATCTTTTCATTACATCTTTAAATATATCTTCAGTATCAAAATGTCCACAATCTACTATACTCATTCCAATATCTAGTGCATCTTGTGCATCATGATATTTCACGTCTCCTGTTATTATAACCTCTGCCCCTACTCTTTGTGCTTTTTTTACCATATCTGCACCAGAGCCTGTTACTACTGCCACTTTACTTATCTTAGTATCAACACTTCCTACTAATCTAATATGATCTATATGTAATTTTTCTTTTATATTATTACATAATTCTTGTAGACTTATAGATTGTTTTAACTTACTTACTCTTCCTAACCCAACTGAACTTCCTTTATTTTCAAGTTTATATAAGTCATATGCTACCTCTTCATAAGGATGAGCGTTTATCATAGAACTAATAACGCCACCTAAAACTTTCTGTGGAACTATTGTTTCTATTTTAATCTCTTCAACAGATTCTATTTCTCCAGCACTTCCTATAAATGGATTAGCACCCTCTAGAGGTTTAAAATTGCCTATACCTTCACTACTAAAGCTACAATGGCTATAATTACCTATATGTCCTGCTCCAGACTTAGCTAAGGCTTTCTTTACTTTTTCTACATGTGTAGTTGGAACATATACAGCTAATTTATATAAAACTTCATTATTTGTTATATCTAATATCTTACAATCTTCAAATCCTATTAATTCCATAAAATAATCATTTAGTCCATCAAATGCTATGTCAAAATTTGTATGCATAGAATAAAGAGCTACATCATTTTTTATAAGCTTATGTATTAATTTTCCTTTTAAATCTGATGTATTTATTTTATTAATTTTTCTAAATATAAATGGATGGTGAGTTATAATTAAATCTACTTTATTTTCTATAGCTTCATTTATAACTTTTTCATTAGCTTCAAGAACTACTAATACTTTTTTGACATCCATATCAAAATCTCCTACCAAAAGACCGACATTATCCCAATCATAAGCTAAGTTTAGTGGATATTTATTTTCAATCTTTTTTATAAGACTTTTTAAATTCATAGTATCATCCCCTTAATATTTTATATTAATATCTTAACTTCTCAAGCTTATTTATTGCAAGCTTACTTTCTTCTATTTTTTTATTTATTCCTTCTCCTGTTTTACCTTCAATTTTTTTAAGTATTGAATTATACATAAACACTTTTTTATCTATAAATTCATTTAGTAATGGGTCTTTACTTTCTATAAGTTTCTTTCCAACTTCATAATATATTTCATCTTCAATCACAGTATTTTTCCCAGTATATTTAGCTATTATTATTTCATATATTCTGAAATCTTCTTTAACTAATACTTCGTCTAATATTTCATACCCATTGTTTAAAAGGTATTTTCTAAGTTCATTTTGAGCCTGCATAGGTTGAAGTATAAGCTTATCTACACTATGAGCTACTTCTTTTTTAGCTTCTAATAATTCACTTATTAAAATCCCACCCATACCTGCTATTATAACTTCATCTACTTCATTAACTTCCAAAACTTCTATACCTGATCCTAATCTTAAGTCTACCTTTTCTAATAGGTTATTATGCCTTACTTCACTTCTTGCATTTTCAAGTGGTCCTTTATTTACATCTGCAAGTATTGCAAAATCTACATAACCTTTATTTAGTAAATACACAGGTATATATCCATGGTCAGTTCCTATATCAGCAACTCTTTTACCTTTTGTCACTAATGATGCTATCTTTAATAATCTATCTGTTAATTTCAATTTGTTCATCCTCTCATTTAATTAGTGTAATATTTAAATAATTTCCTATATATTGCTTATAAATAACTGTATTGCTACTCTCAGCAACTATAATTTCTATAAAACAGTTAAATTATAAGTTCTCAATATGTAAAAAATTCGCCTTATCTAAAGGCGAATTTTTTATTATATATAAATCCTAGTCTAAATAATCCCTAAGCTTTTTAGATCTACTTGGATGTCTTAATTTTCTTAAAGCCTTAGCTTCTATTTGTCTTATTCTTTCTCTTGTTACATCAAACTCTTTACCTACTTCTTCAAGAGTTCTTGCTCTTCCATCTTCAAGACCAAATCTTAATTTTAATACCTTTTGTTCTCTTTCATTTAAAGAACCAAGTACATCTTCTATTTGTTCTTTTAATAATGAGTATGCTGCTGCTTCTGCTGGTGCTGGAGCATCATCATCTGGTATGAAATCTCCTAAATGACTATCTTCCTCTTCACCTATTGGAGTTTCAAGTGATACCGGATCTTGAGCTATCTTCATTATTTCCCTTACTTTATCCTCAGTCATTTCCATTTCTTTAGCTATTTCTTCAGGCTTAGGATCTCTTCCTAGCTCTTGAAGTAATTGTCTCGATACTCTTATTAATTTATTTATAGTTTCAACCATATGAACTGGTATTCTTATTGTTCTTGCTTGGTCAGCTATAGCACGAGTTATAGCTTGTCTTATCCACCATGTAGCATACGTACTAAACTTAAATCCTTTTTCATAGTCAAATTTTTCAACTGCTTTTATAAGACCTAAGTTACCTTCTTGTATTAAATCTAAGAAAAGCATTCCTCTTCCTACATATCTCTTTGCTATACTTACAACAAGTCTTAAGTTAGCTTCTACAAGTCTTTGTTTAGCCATTTCATCGCCATCATTCATTCTTCTAGCTAACTCTACTTCTTCATGTGGTTTAAGTAGTGGAATCTTTCCTATTTCTTTTAAATACATTCTAACCGGATCGTCTATGCTTATTCCTTTTGGTAATGATAAATCTATCGCTTCTAATTCCATCGGAGCATCTTCTTTAGATAAATCTTCCTCTGCTCCCTCTTCTAAAACATCAATATCTAAGTCATCATCAACCGAAAAGTCTATTTCTACTTTTTCAGTTTTAGTTTCAGTTACTTCTATACCTAAATTCCCTAAAGTTTCATAAAGATTTTCTATTTGATCTTTATCTAATTCCGTTTCAGAAAAAGCTTCCATTATTTCTCCAAGAGTAAGAGATCCTTGCTTTTTACCTTTTTCAATTAAACTTTTAGCCGTTACTCTTTTTAGTTCCTTTTTATTAGTCTTATTTTCCACACTCAGACCTCCCTTCACTATAACCTTTGTAACATTTTTCTTATTTCCACGATTTTTAAAGCAATTTCCATAATCTTACCATCTACCTCTTTCGCGTCACTAATATTTTTGTTATTTTCAATCTCTTTTTGTTCTTCTAATAATCTATTCATTTTTTCATGAAGCGTGTTCTTCTTCACATTTTTTACTATTTCATCTATACTTTTTACATTTTTCAAGTTCATGTTATTTAAAGATATACTTTCTAAATCTTTTAAGTATTCTTCGGACATGTTTAAACTTTTAATTTTGTCAATAGTTATTTTGTCCAATTCTTGATTTTTAATTATGTAATTTAAAATTTCTTTGCTATCATTTAATAAAAAATCATTCTCATTGACCTTAAGTAATACTATATCTCTAAGATTTTTTTCTTCTAATATTATTTTTATAAGATTTTTTTCAACAAATTTTTGTCCATTAATTATAGTTTTAGGCTTTTCAATTACTTGGTCTTCTTTTTTATTTGTATATTTGTCAAATTTATTATATTTTTTACTTTGTAATTTATCGTAATTTTTACCATAAATTTCTCTTTTTATTGATTCAACGCTTATGTCAATTTGATTTGATAAGTATTTAGTATAGTAATCAATTTCTACAGCACTTTTTAATTGTTTAATTATATTAGACGCTTCTTTGGCAAATTTCACCCTATCTTCATCTTTTTGCATATTAAAGTTTCGTTTAAGATTATCTATTTTATACTTTATTTGGTGAATAGAAGTATCCATAGCTTTTTTATATTCATTTAGTCCGTACTTTCTGATAAATTCATCCGGGTCTTTAGATTCTTTTAAATCTAATATTTTCACACTAATATCTAATTTGTTAAGTATTTCTATAGCCCTTAGTGTTGCTTTTATTCCAGCTTCATCTGAATCATAAGATATAATAGCAGTATCCGCATATCGTTTGATTAACATTCCTTGCTGTTCTGTCAAGGCTGTCCCTAGGGTAGCTACTACATTTTTTATTCCATATTGATAAAGAGATATTAAATCCATATAACCTTCTACTAAAACTATAGTTCTATTTGTTATTTCTTTTCTTGCAAAATTTAGTCCATATAAATTTTGTCTTTTATTAAATATTAAAGTATCTGGAGAATTCAAATATTTTGGCAAAGAATCATCTAATACCCTTCCACCAAAACCAATTACATTCCCTCTATAATCAAATATAGGAAACATTACTCTATTTCTAAATTTATCATAGGCTTTATTTCCTGTTTCTTTATACGTTATTAAACCGCACTCTATTAATTCTTCTTTTGTATGTCCCTTTGATATTAAATATTCCATAAGTGAATTCCATGATGCTAATGAATATCCTAGTCCAAACTTTTTTATAATTTTATCATCTAATCCTCTTTTTCTTATATATTCATAACCATAATTTTTTCCACTTAACAAGTTTGCAAAGTAAAATCTAGCGGCTTCTATATGTATATCTTGAAATCTTTTTATTTTTTCCATTCTAATCTTAGATTCTTCATCCATATTAGTGTTGATTTCTATTCCATACCTTTTTGCTAGTAATTTTACTGCATCCATAAAATCTAAATTTTCCATCTTCATAACGAAATTAATTACATCTCCACCTTCCCCACATCCAAAGCATTTATATATTTGCTTTGATGTATTTATATAAAATGATGGTGTTTTTTCGCCATGAAAAGGACATAATCCTTTATAATTCGCCCCAGATTGTTTGACCTCTATATACTGGGATATTGTGCTAACTATGTCACATCTACTTTTTACTTCATCTATTATTTCTTTTATATCATTCATATTATCACCTTCTGGTGTAATTTTTCCAACATTTCTATTTTACATTATATTTTAGATTTGTCAAATACCCATTATACAGAATTCGACTTTTTTTGTTAATATCCTTCTTTAAATTCAAATTTTTTATTTTTTTACTTTTATGAAATATATATTAAGTTTATTCTTAATTATTTACATAATTTTCAATAATTAATACCTAATTATATATAAAATTTATCTATCTCCTTTTGATAATTATTTTCTTAAGTATAAAATTAAAAAAATGGAAAATTTTATAGCTTGATATTTATTTCTGTTTATATAATTTTACCTATTTTAATTATAATTACCCGTACTTTTTGAATTTCAAATATTTTTTATTTTATTCAATTTTATTTCAATAATTTCATATAAAAACTTACATATACCCATATTGATATATTTTAAATCAATTCTTTTAGTTCATCTTGCCATTCGCTTAAGTTTACTATTTTTACATAAAAAAAGAGGTATTTAACCTCTTTTTCATTATTTTATAGAATTCATTAAATCTGTAAATTCATCAAAATGAAGTGATTGCATTCCATCCGATAATGCATTAACTGGATCTGGGTGAACTTCTACCATTATACCATCCGCACCAGCTGCAAGAGATGCTATAGACATGGGCTTAACTAAGTATCTAACACCTGTAGCATGAGATGGGTCTACAATTATTGGAAGGCCTGTTTCTTTTTGAATTATAGGCACCGCTGCTAAGTCTAGTGTATTTCTAGTATAATCGTTATACGTTCTTATACCTCTTTCACACATTATTATCTTTTGATTTCCACCTACAGCAATATATTCAGCTGCCCCTATCCATTCACTTATACTAGCCGAAATTCCTCTTTTTAACATAACCGGCTTATCCTGATTCCCTAATTCTGTTAGTAGAGTAAAGTTTTGCATATTCCTCGATCCAATTTGAATTATATCAGCTACCTCATATAGTTTATCTAATTCTCTTGCATCCATAAGTTCTGTTATTACAGGTAAACCAGTTTCTTTTTTAACTTGCTTTAATATCTCTAGCCCTTCTTCTTTTAACCCTTGAAATGAATTGGGAGATGTTCTAGGTTTATATGCTCCACCTCTTAATACATTTGCACCTTGGCCTTTTACAAACTTAGCCGTTTCTAAAAGTTGCTCATAACTTTCAATAGCGCATGGTCCTGCCATTATAAGTTTATTCTCTTTTACTATTAGCTTTTTTTCATCGCTTACATTTATTTCAAACTTTAAATTTTCATTAAATATGTTTTTTTTCATCGCTTACATACTCCTTTACTTGTTCTCTTTCCTCACAAGTTAGCGAATTCAAATAATTCTCTATAGTTGTTTCTTTTATTTTTAAGTTACTATTTAAATTCATAAGAGGTATAAGCACAAAAGCTCTCTCACTTATCCTTGGGTGAGGTATTGATAAATTTTCGTCGTTTAATATTATATCATTAAAAAATAATATATCAATATCTATAGTCCTCGGACCCCACCTTATTATTCTTTCTCTATTTAGCTTTTTTTCAACTTCTTGACAAATTTCTAGTAACTCATATGTTCCTACTGTAGTTTCTATTTCTAGGCACATATTTAAAAAATCGGCTTGATCTGTATATCCCCAAGCTTTAGTTTCATATATTTTTGATTTTTTAGTTATACTTATAGAGTCATTTTTACTTAAAATTTCACAAGCTCCATGAAGATATTCTAATCTATCCCCCATATTAGTTCCAAGACCTAAATAAACTCTATTCATCTTTAGCTCTCCTTATTTCTACGCCAAAGTAGTCATAAATTCCATTTACAGGTGCTTCTGGCTTTTTAATTCTAACCATTATTCCTTTAACTAAATTAAATTTTTCTAATACTTCTTTAGCTATGTTTTCAGCTAATGCTTCTAATAAGTTAAATCTTTGATTTTGTACTATATCCTTTACAACTTCATAAACATCTGCATAACTAACTGATTTGGTCATATCATCAGTTATTCCCGCTTCTTTAGTGTTAACATCTAGTTCTATATCTAAAAAGAATTTTTGTCCTAATACACTTTCTTCTTTCAAAAGACCGTGGTATCCATAAAATCCAAGATTTTGCATTAATATTTTGTCCATTATTTACCTCTATCTTCTATATATAGCATCAGCCATTTTAGCTGCTCTTATATTTTCTTTTATATCATGTACTCTAACTATATCTACTCCGTCTCTTATTCCAAGAACTGTTGTTGCTATAGTTCCTTCGACTCTTTCTTTAGGTTCTACATTTAATACATTTCCTATTACAGACTTTCTAGATGTTCCAAGAAGAATTGGATATCCTAATTCATTTAATTCATCTAATCTTTTCAATACCTCTAGATTTTGTTCAAATGTTTTTCCAAATCCAATACCTGGATCTAATACTATTTTTTCTTTTTTTATACCTGCATTTAATCCTATCTCTATACTTTCTAATAAGAATTTTTTTATGCTTTCCATTATATCCTTATCATACTCTGTACCATCTTGATTATGCATTATACAAACATATGCATCATAATCTGCTATAACATTTGCCATATTTTTATCTTTTCTAAGACCCCATACATCATTTATCATTTCAACACCTAATTCTAAAGAAGCTTTTGCAACATCTGCTTTATATGTATCTACTGATATAGGTACATTTATTTCTTCTTTAAGCCTTTTTATAACTGGTGTAATTCTTCTTAATTCTTCTTCAGCACCTACATAATTATGACCCGGTCTAGTCGATTCTCCTCCTAAGTCTATTATATCTGCACCTTCTTTTATCATTTCCTTCGCATGATTAACCGCTATATCTATATTGCTAAAATCTCCACCATCAGAAAAACTATCTGGAGTAACATTTAATATCCCCATTATATAAGTTTTTTTCCCATAATTAAACATATTATCTACTTCTCCTAGTTCATTATTTCATAGTTATTAAGCTCATAGCTTCAGCTCTAGCCGCTATATCTTTTTCAAATATACCTCTTACTGCTGATGTTGTTGTTTTTGATCCAGGTTTCTTAACACCTCTCATAGTCATACACATATGCTCTGCTTCAACAACAACTATAACTCCATATGGCTGCAATTCTTCCATTATTATATCTGCAATGCCTTTAGTTATTCTTTCTTGTAATTGTGGTCTTTTAGCGAATGTTTCTACAACTCTAGCTAATTTAGAAAGACCTGTCAATTTTCCATCCTTCGGTATATATGCAATATGTGCTTTCCCAAAGAATGGAACTATATGATGTTCACAACATGAATAAAAAGGTATATCTTTAACTAATACTAGTTCCTCATGACTTTCATCTTGGAAAATTACTTTTAAATGTTCTCTTGCGTCTTGATGAAGCCCTGCAAATATTTCTTCATACATTCTAGCTACTCTATCTGGAGTATCTAATAACCCTTCTCTATCCGGATTTTCTCCTATCGCTTCTAATATGTCTCTTACTGCACGTTTTATTTTGTCTTTATCTACCTTGCTCATTGGTTTAGCCCCCTTGATTAGTAAGTTATTTTTATGTTTTTGCTTACTCCTATATTTTTAAATATATATTCATAAACATTTAGTAAGTCTTCATATCTATAATTTTTTTGAACTTTTTGTATTAAATTAAATAGTTTTAAATTTTCAGTTTTTAACTCTTTTAATAAATTTTTATCTTTAGGTATCCATTTATTATTTATAATAAAATACGCAACTATTATATCTTTTAAATATATATTCGTCAAAAACTCATATTCAAATTCATCTAATTTATGTTTTTGTTTTAATCTATCTACCTTTGATTTTATCTCATTTTTAATAAAACATTTTTCTTCTTTAGATAAAATTTTTGGCCCCTGTCTAAGCTTTTCTTTGCATAAGTTTATAATATCAACTACACTTTCTGTTTTATCATAGATTATTTTAGGTTCTGACATTTCTTTTAAAAAGAAGTACTCTCTAGCATCTATTAGGTTTTGTCGAACATCCTTTGAAAAATAGTTAATATCAAATTCTATTCCCTCTATGCCTTTTATTTCTCTTACTTGCAATTTTCCTCGTTTTACAAATACAAATATATCGATATCATTTATTTTTATATTTGTATTATTTAAATCTAAGTTTTTTGAAGATCCTACTAAAAATACTGATTCTGTATTTTCATCTTTTATTATTTTATCTATTTCATTTTTGTATATCTCATAAATCCCATTAGTCATATTTTCTCTCCATTAGCCACAAAAAATTCTCTTCGCTTAAGCGACGTATCAGCGAATTACTTCATGTCGCCAACGATCTTAGAAGGTAGATACGTTACTTAATCAATGTATTAGCGAATCACTTCAAATTTAACGGTTAGATTGATATCTTCTATTATAGAAAAGATGATATCTTATTAAATAATTCGTTATATTCATTGTATTTTATTTCTTCTATTTGAGTAATTTTCATCATTCCCATAAGACTATTACTAACAAAAGCAAAGTCAAATTCTTCAATTTGTTTTAATTTTATTTCGGCTTCTTCTACTTCTATATCTAATTCGCCACAAATCTCTATAATCCTTCTTTTTGTCGTTCCGTTTAATATGGATAATTTGCTATTTGGGGTAAATATTTTTTTATCTTTTATAAAAAATATATTACTCATCGAACACTCTAAAATCGTATTATTTAAATCTATAAATAACCCATCATCATATCCATTTTCAATTGCATAATTTTTAGTATAGATACTTTCAAAATAATTTGTAGTCTTGTGCTTATGTATTATACTATTACCTCTTTTTATAGGAGATATATTTAACTTAAATCCAGTTTTATACACTTTTTCATTATAAGGTATATCTCTAATATAAATATTATATCCATCATCAAATACTGTTAGCCTCAGAGCTTTGTCAAATATTTGATTTTCTTTTATATATGTTAAAACTTCCGTTTTTAAAAACTCTTTTTCATATTTAAAATTTAAGTTTAATTCCTTTATTGAATTAAACATTCTATCCATATGTAAGTCTAATTCTATAGGTTCTTCTTTTACCTTAATAGTTTCAAATAAGCCTATCCCAAACTTAGTTAAAGTACTATCAAAAGATACCTTATTCTTCATAATAACCTCTTAATGCCTTCATTATAGACTTAGCTTTATCTAATGTTTCTTGATACTCATCTTCCGGTTGCGAGTCCCAAGTCATTCCTCCTCCAACTTGGAAGTATACATCTTCATTTTGTTTTACAATAGTTCTTATTGCAATATTTAAGTCCATATCTCCATTAAATCCTATGTATCCTATAGAACCTGTGTATACATTCCTTTGAGTTGGCTCTAATTCATCTATTATTTCCATAGATCTAATTTTAGGTGCTCCTGTTATAGATCCTCCTGGGAATGTAGCTTTTATCACATCTACACAATCCTTATTCTCATCTAGTTCTCCAACTACAGTGGCTACTAAATGATTTACATTGGCGTAAGGCTCTATTACAAATAACTCAGGAACTTTTACACTTCCTATTTTTGATATTCTTCCAATATCATTTCTTTCTAAATCTACTATCATAAGCAATTCTGCTCGATCTTTTTCACTATTTCTTAGTTCCTCTTGAAGTTTTAAATCTTCTTCTACAGTTTTTCCTCTTGGTCTAGTACCCTTTATAGGTCTAGTTTCAACTTTTCTATCTGTACACTTTATAAATCTTTCTGGAGAGTTAGATAATATATGACTATGTTCAAAATTTAAAAATGCTCCAAATGGTGCTGGACTAAATCTCCTCAAATCTCTATAAAGTTCATAACTTGATAACTTAGTTTGTCCACTAAATCTTTGAGTTAAGTTCGCTTGGTATATGTCACCTTGCCTTATATAATTTTGAACTTTCCTAACTGCATCTTCAAATTCAACTTTAGTGAAATTCGAGTTTAATTTTATAGGCTCAACGTATTTTTCTTCATAACAAATATTATCTACTCCATTTACCTCTGCTTCTTTTATTTGCTTTTCTACTTTACAAATTATATTTTTTTCATTTTCAATATCTAAATCTGGAGTAGCTATATATGTTTTTTCTTCTAAATGGTCTATCACTACTACCCAGTTATATAATCCAAAGTATAAATCATATACATTAGTGTCATCCTTAGCTGTTCTAGGAAGCTCCTCCATGTAATTTCCTAGATCATAAGATAAATAACCTACTGCACCTCCTATAAATGGAAGATGAGTATTATTTTCAACTTTATATTTATTTAATTCTTCTTTTAAATTATCTAATGGATTTTTTTGTGTATCTTTATATTTTAATACCTTAAAAGGTTTACTACTTATAAAAGAATATCTTCCCAACTTTTTATAATCCATAGCACTATCTAATATAAAACTATTTTCTTCATCCTTAAATATTGTAAAAATTTCGAAAGAATTTAATTTAGTATTTATTTCTCTTATCATTATTTTTTCACCCCTTCTCTAGCTTGCTTTATAAAGTTTCTAAGTATCTCATGACCTTGTTCTGATAAAATAGCTTCTGGGTGAAATTGTACACCTTCTATAAGGTATTTTTTATGTCTTATACCCATTATTTCATTTTCTTTTGTCAAAGCTGTTACTTCTAAATCGTCTGGTAAACTTTCTAGATCTACTACTAAAGAATGATATCTAGTTACATTTAGAGGATTATTTAATTCTTTAAATACGCCCTTATTATTGTGCTTTATACTATGAACTTTTCCGTGTACAGGCTTAGTAGCTTTTACAACATCTCCTCCAAATACATGGCCTATAGTTTGATGCCCTAAGCATATTCCAAGAATAGGTTTTTTACCTTTAAATTTATTTACTACATCTATACAGATCCCCGCTTCTTTTGGTGAACACGGACCTGGTGATAAAACTATTATTTCTGGGTCTAACTCTTCAATTTCTTTTAAGCTTACTTCGTTATTTCTTTTTACTAATACATCTTCCCCTAGTTCTCCAATATATTGAACTAAATTATAAACAAATGAATCGTAATTGTCTATCATAAGAATCATTTCTACTTCCCCCCGCTAAACTTCCTTATCTTAATCTAATTCTACAGATCAATCGGATTTTAGTATTTTATTTATATACATTAATAATTATATATTTTTATAGAAATCCATGTCAATACAGTCATTTTTATGTATTGTTTATTTAATAGTTTTATAGTATATTTATTTGTTCGTAGTAAAAACTAATTCTAAATATATTATTACTTTGGAGGCATTCATATGAATAGATATGTTATTATAAGATCAGATACTAAATCTATATCTCCTCCTATGTCTAAACAGGAAGCTATAAAAAAACTTAGACAATATGATAAAGATGGCATTTCTAGCTACGTAGTTTATAAAAACAAATACTTAGATTTCGATTATCTAAACAAATCTAACATCTATGAAGGATAATATTTATATACAACTTAATTTATACTGAGAAATTTTTATAAGTTTTTCATAAAAAAGGAGCGTTATACGCTCCTTTTTGACAGTTTATATCCTGAATTATAATACTTTTCCTTTTTTCCTTTTCGCTCTCTTGCTTCTATCAAAGCGTTGATTTTATTTATATAGTTATCATCATCAGAAAGCCTTATAAGACTTGATAGATAGTATCCATCAGTACTTTTAGGTATTTTTTTGTTTATCACTAAATTTACTGCTGTTTTGGCAGCCTCAAAGTTTTTCAGATGTGTATGACCTTCTTGAAAATCTTTTCTAGTGTTGTAAACGACATAGCCTTCCTTCACCTGAAATATTATAAACTCTTTTTTTTCATAGATTTTGTTATACATATATTAAATCAATCCTTCTCAAGATAGTCTTAATATATATATATTAATTTATTTTGAAAATGTTTTATTTTTTTTATTTTTTATCATAGATTTTATGAATATATTGTTATTACAACGTGAATATATTCAATACATTTCATATATATTCTTAAATTTTCATTTTATTCATTATCTATCAATTCTGAAACAGTTACAAATTTATATCCTTTTTCTATCATTTTAGGTATAAGAATATCAAGCGCTTCTACAGTATTATCTGTAGCATAATCATGTAATAAAATTATATCACCATTTTTAGAGTTATTAATTATTGTATCTGCTATTTTGTACGCCCCAGGATTTTCCCAATCTCTTGCATCTATGGTAGTCCATAAGACTATTTTATAATCATATTTTTTAGCAATATTTTGCAAAACTTCTTTTTTATAACTACCATATGGTGGCCTAAATAATGTTGGCTTTTTTCCCGTTAACTTTACAATTATATTTTCACAATTTACTATCTCTTGTTCTAATTGACCTCTGCTTAAATTAGTTATATCCGGATGGTTAAAAGTATGATTTCCTATTTCATGACCTTCCTTACTTGTTCTAATCAGCGGTTTGGAATACCAATTTGCATGTTTACCTGCTATGAAAAATGTAGCTTTTACATCATATTTTTTCAATACATCTAAAACTTGATTTGTTTCCTTAGGATGAGGCCCATCATCAAATGTTAAGGCTATTAATTTTTTATTTCTTGATCCATTTTTCACAAATACTTCTTCTTCATGCCCATATACAGATGTTTTAAAGCTCAATATAATAATCACACTTAATATAACAAATGCTAACTTATTTTTATTATGTCTCATATTTATGACTTCCTTTCAGCATTTTATTATCTATAGAAATTTTGAGTATAATATATGTTGTAGTGACCTCCAAATACAACTCCAACTCCTATATTATTATAATCCCCTAAAATATTTTTTCTATGACCCTCAGAATTCATCCATGCTTCATGTGCATATATTGCACTAGCTTGACCTGCTGCTATATTTTCACCAGCACGTATATACACAATACCTTCTTTTTTCATTCTGTCAAATGGACTTTTATTTTCTTTATTTATATGATCAAAATATTTTTTTTCCATCATATCTTGACTATGTTTTGTAGCGCTTATTGTTGCTTTTTTACTATATTTTAAAGCATTTAAATTTCTTTGATACCTAACACTATTTGCCAAATCTATTACTTGTAATTCAAAACTTTTTTTAAGTTCTTGACTAGGGTTTGGATAAATTGAGTTTAAACTTAATTCTGCGCTATTACTTATTATTTGATATGAACACAATCTATCATTTTCATAAATATCATAAAAAAATGTTATATATTTATTATCTTTTTTTACTATGTCATATTGATTATTTGAGTTTATTATATATCTAGTATTACCTTTTTTCTTATATTCTAACGGATCATAATTTTCTAATACAACCCTTCTATTACCGTTTATAGATATATTATCTATTTCACATGAATCTATAGAATTGCTATAAAGTCCAACTACTTCATCATTTTCTATCCCAACCATGACAAAATTTTCTTTATATTGGTTATATACATACCATTTAAATTCATATTCACTTTCGTCAATTCTAGATGGTGTACCTATTAAAGATAATACTTTTTCTTTCTTATCTCCTATGCTTATTTGTTCAAAATTTTTTATATCAATACTTTCTTCATTTTTATCATAAACTATATTTTCATTTAACTCCTTAGTTTTAGTTGAAATTTTATTTTTAAATATATCTTCTTTTAAATTTAAATTATAAAACAATATACCTACTAAGATAATCCCTATAACTACTATCTTTTTCATTTCATCACTCTCCAATACATTTTTACTATTTAACATAGTGCACATTTATAAGATATTCATACTTGTATTATTTAATAATTTAAATTTAGTATATTCTAAATTTAAATTATTAAATAATACAAACCACATCTGCTAATTCGTTTAGCAATTGATGTTAAAATCCATCTAAAACCTAGATGAATTCTAATTTCTCAGTATATAAAAAAACCTTATCTGTTATTAGATAAGGTTATCGTATAGATGAAAATATTTCATCTAAAGTTCTATTAAATATTGATGGTTTATCAAATTTCCACGTTCCTTCGTATACTAATTCATGATTTAAGTAAAAAGTTCCTTGTCCATGTCTTTTCCCATGTAGAAATTCACCTTCATACTTTTTACCTTCTTCCCATATATAAATACCATTTCCATGAGCTAAGTTATTCTTCCACTGTCCTTCATATATCAACCTACTATTAGAATCATAACATGATGCATTCCCCTCCATTTTATTGTTTTTAAATTCGCCTATATACATACATCCATCATTCCATTTGTATATACCCAAACCATTTCGTTTACCATTTTCCCAATTACCTATATATTCATTGCCCCTACTATAAATCATCTGACCTATTCCATCCATTTTGTCACATTTAAATGCTCCTGTATATATGTTTCCATTATTAAACGTACATATACCTTTCCCATCTTTCATATTATCTTTAAACTCTCCTATGTACTCTATTCCCTCTATAAAAGTATATACACCTTTCCCATTCATTTTGTGGTCAATTATTTTTCCTATATATACATCTCCATTTGAAAAATTATATATTTTATTAATAATCTTTTTATGTTTAGACGATTCTTCCTCTCTGGTAGCATATTCATTTTCTAATGCTAAAACTTCTTCTTCTGTAGCTTTTTCTTTTCTTTTAAGTGTAATTTTTTGTATAGTTCTTATTAATTTAATCTCTTTTTTGGTATCATTTATAAATTTTAAATATTGATTGTATATATCAATATATTCTTTAGATAAATTCATATTGCGCTTCTCCTATTAATATTTGTCAGTTATTAACCTAAACTTATTATATCTTAATTTGAATATGTTTTTCTATATATAAGTAAATTTTTTATAATATATGTCAGCTTAATATTTTGGTAATATGTACAATTCATTAATAAAAAATTCACTTCGTTCATGTCGCCCACGTCCTAAAAACCAGGCCCGTTGCTCAAGCTTAGCAGTTGGAAATTATATTTATCCATAAATTAGATAAAATATAATTTCCTTTAACATAAAAAATAGAGTATTCTATTTTTATGGAATACCCTATTTTTTATTAACATATTATCCGATTGAACATAAATATTTCTAGCTACCCGCTCAATACATTTTATTTTATAAAAATCACTTCTGCTTCCTGCCTAGCAATCCTATGTATACTGAGGTCCGATAATTTTTTATTGCACTCTAGAGTTTAAGAGGGGATTAGTGCCCTTCTCAATATATATTATATCGAAATTTATATATTGTATACGTACCTTTTTAAAATTTCATATAAATATTTTCACTTAAATTATTTTCCTTTAACTTCAGTTACATCATTAACTGATATTAATAATTTTTTATATTAAATTTATTATAATTGGAATTAGTATTACAGTAATTATTCCTGATATACCTATAGATAATCCACTCATAGCACCTTCTACTTCCCCCATCTCTAAAGCTTTTGAGGTACCTAATGCATGAGCTGAAGTACCTAATGCTATCCCCTTAGCTACAGGATGTTTTATTTTTCCTATTTTGAAAATTATAGGTGCAATTATAGCGCCTAATATACCTGTTAAAATTATAGCTACAACCGTTATAGCTTCTACACCATTTATTGTATTAGTAAGAGAAATTCCCATAGGTGTTGTTATAGATTTTGGTATCAAAGAATTTATTATATCAATATTAACATTAGTTAATCTTCCAATTATCTCTAGAGATATAAAGGATACTAGTACACCACAACCTATACCTATAAGTATTTCTAATATATGATTTTTAAATAATTCAAATTGCTTATATAATGGTACTGCTAATATAATAGTTATCGGTCCTAAAAAGAAGTTTATAATATCTCCTCCCTTTTTATAACTCTCATATGGTATTTTTAATAAATTTAAAAATAATATAATTCCAATAATTGCAATTAATAATGGATTCATAATTGGATTTTTGGTTTTCTTTTGCATATATAGACCTAAATTAAAAAATAAAATTGTTATGACTAGTCCAAATATTGGTGTATCTAAAATATTGTACATAATTAATTCTCCTTAGCTTTATTTTGTATCATTTTTTCAACTATAATACCCGTTACATACATAACTATAGCTGTGCTTAAAGCTATACTTATTAAAAGAACAAATATATTGTCTATTATAAGATTTAACGAATTTATTAATGATACTCCTGCTGGTATAAAAAATATAGCCATATTGTCTAAGAAAAAATCACTAAATTCTTTTATACTATCTATTTTTATTACCTCAAACTGTAAAAGTAAAAATAATAATATCATACCAATTATACTTCCTGGTATTACTACAATATTTTGTATAAATGAACTAATATACTCTCCTGTAGCCCACACTCCAAGTATTAGAGCTAGTTGATTAAATATCTTCATGTTGTCCTCCTTAAAAATAACTTTGCCAATTATACTTTTATTTACCAAAAAATTAAAGGGAGATTATTCTCCCTTTTTCTTATATATTACTACTTCGACAAAGTTTTTTCAAATTTAAATTTATAGTATTAATTTTCCATTTCTATCTATATAATTATTATCATTTCCTTGTATAACTTGTGCATATCCCTCTTCAAAATCGGATATAGAATCAAACACAGGTATTATTTCTATATTTCCTGACCTATTTAAAAAACCCCACATTCCACCTTTAGGAGTACTTATCCCCCTTGTTAAAGAATTAGAGCCTATATTAAATCTTGCTAATCCTTCTTTAAAATTACACGCATAATCAAATATAGGATCTATGACGATATTACCTTGGTTATTTATATATCCCCATTTATCATTTATACATACAGCTGCTAGACCTTCATAAAATGGTTTTGCTCTATCAAACAATAAATCAATCTTTAAATTTCCACTTCTATCTATATACCCCCACTTATCATTTATCCTTACAGCTGCAAAACCTTCAGAAAAATCTGTTGCTATATCATATTTAGGTGTTACTATAAACTCGCCACTCTTACTTATATATCCATATTTATTTTTCATTTCAACTAATGCTATTCCTTCAAAAAATTGATTTACATAGGTATATGTAGGGGATATAATAATTTTTCCCATTTTATCAATAAATCCCCATTTTTTATTAATTTTAACTCCTGCTAATCCTTCTTTAAAGTTAGCAGCTGAATCAAATTTAGGACTTATAACTTCTGTTAAAGATGTATCTATATATCCATACTTATCATTCACCTTAATTCTAGCTATTCCTTCGTTAAACTCAGATGCACTATCTAAATGAAGGAATATTTGTGTAATGCCTTTTTGATCTATATATCCAAAAACCCATCTTATAGACTTTCTTATTTTCTTTATATAAGTAACCACACAATATCCATCTCTAAATCTTTCTGATACATATTTAAACCTTGGTTTTATTATAATATTTTTATCTTTATCTATAAATCCATACTTACCATCCCTAAGTACTGGAAGAAATAAATCTTTCTCTATCATACTTAGCCCCCTTACTAAATAATAAACGCATAGTATCTTTATTATATTTTATTACATTACAATATATATTATGCTTATTCTTTTAGTAGTGTTATTTTTTATATAAAAAATAACTATCTTCATGTGAAAATTATCCACATTAAAGATAGTTATTCTTTATATAATTATTTTTCTTTTAAAATTTCTCTTATTTTCGAATTATTATACATACTATCGGGTACTTCATTTCTTAATGCATAGAATATATTTTTAGCATTTTCCAATTCTCCATTATCATAATACAACATCCCTAATTGATAAAACGCATCATCATAATATTTTTCATTTGGAGTATACGTATATATATACTTTTTATAAAATCTTACAGCTTCCTCTTTATTTCCTAATTTTTCACTTAATACAGCGACTTCATATGTTGACTCTTCTATATGCTGTTTATTTTTTCCTGAATATATTACATGTTTAAAATTTTCTATAGCCTCTTCATAATTTCTATTTTTCTTTTGCTTTATAGCTTCAGTATATACAGTTTCCTCATCAAAAAATACTACCTTAACTTTATCTTCTTTTTCCTCTTTTTTAACTTCATCTAATTCTTGACTCTTTTGTTCTAATTTTTGATTTTTTTCATCTAATTGTTTACCTACTTCATCTAACTTTTCTTCTTTTTTATCTATCTGAGAATATAAATCTTTAATTTGTTTTTTATTATAAATAAAATATGTTCCAATAATTAATACTAAACAACTAATTACTACATATGGTAATGTATTTTTCTTGTTTATTTTTTTATTTACATTTGAGTTATCATCTTTTTCTAAATTACTATCTTCCTTTTTTTCATCAAATAAAGGATTATCCTTATCAATTTCTCTAAGTTTATATAAGTAATGTTCTCTCTTTTTTACATTTCCTAATTTATCATATAGCAATGAAAGTATAACATACGGTTCAATTAAATCA
>NZ_DATIRC010000224.1:0-12712 GCF_035470145.1 Romboutsia sp. | reverse complement strand
CTGATACTAATACTCTTTCTGGTTGGTCAGTTATCATGTAATCCGGGAAGTATTTTGGACCTTCTTCTAAATGATTTTGTATTACTTTTAATAATTCTTTAACATTTCTTCCCTTTAATGCTGATATAGGCACTATTTGCTTAAATACACCTTCAGCATGGTACATTTTCATCATATCAAATAAATCTTGTTCTTCTATTTGATCCATTTTGTTTATAACTAAAACCACTGGAGTTTTTATATTTTTTAAGTCATCTATTATTTTTCTATCTCCAGGCCCTATTTTTTTAGAATCATCTACTACAAATAGTACTAAATCTACATTTTTAAATGCATCTGTAGCTGATTTAACCATGAATTCACCTAGTTTATTTTTAGGCTTATGTATCCCTGGCGTATCTAAAAATACAACTTGACACTCTTCATCTGTGTATACTGCTTGTATTGTATTTCTTGTCGTTTGAGGCTTATCGCTCATTATTGCTATTTTTTCTCCAACTACATTATTCATAAGAGTAGATTTACCTACATTAGGTCTTCCTACTATGCTAACAAATCCTGATTTAAACATATTGTCATTTCTCCTATCGTTCTCTTTTGTATTATTTAACTTCTTTAAAGTCACTTCCTAAAAAATAATTAGGTATTAAATCTTTTATTTTACATTCATATATTTCACCTTCAGAGTATCCTGTTATTATCCTTATTTCCGTTCCAAACTCTATTATTACTTGCCTACATATTCCACATGGGTATGTAGCTTCATTTTTTTCCGAATTATCGCTTGCTATTGCTATCGCTTCTATATCTCTACAACCTTCTGATATAGCTTTAAATATAGCTGTTCTTTCAGCACAATTAGTTCCTCCTAAAGATGCACATTCAATATTACATCCTGTATAAACTTTATTGTTTTTCGTTAAAAGTGCTGCTCCCACCTTAAAATTTGAATAAGGAGAATGAGAATATTTTCTTGCATCTTCTGCTATTTTTAATAATTCTTTATTATTCATAACATGTTCCTCCTAGATTTCATTTCTATAAATCTATATTATAAAAAATGTATGATAAATATTCTTCTTTTTATATAATTTATTATTAATAATTTTGTTTAGTACATTACATTATAACATAAAAAAAGAAGTCTTGCAGACTTCTTTTTTGTATAAGGCCTGCTAATAAATTTAACATCCCCTTTTTTTAATTGTTAACTAACTATTTGAATTTGATAAACTAAAAGCCCTATTAAAGCACCCAATAAAGCTCCTGCTACTGTTTCCCAAAATGTATGTATCTTTCCCTCGATTCTACTTTGAGCAACTAAAACTGCCATTAGATATGCTAGGGTTGACGTTACAAGTCCTGCCGTAATAAGCGTTATAATTGTAGCCATTGCAAATGATAATGCTGAATGGCCACTAGGCATCCCTCCTTTTAAAGGAGTTCCAGTTGAAGTTAATGCTTTTACTACTACAACAGCTATAAGTACTAACACTATACAAATCAAAGTTACATGAAGCTTTGATTGTCTTATGGTATATATTAATGAATCAGATACATCTGTCAATTTATCATAAAATATTATATACCCAACCACAACTGAATTTAATGTTGCAATTAAAACGCCTCCTGCCGCAACGTCTTTTGCTATCTTAGCAAGGGGATGATACGTATCAGTTACCATATCTATGGTCTTTTCTATAGCAGTATTGAACATTTCTGATATTACAACTAAACTTATAGAAAATATAAGTACTATCATCTCAACTTTAGTTAAATCAAAAAACAAACTTGCTACAAGCACTATTACAGCTACAAAGTAATGTATTTTCATATTTCTTTCTGATTTGAAAGTATATAATATCCCTTCTATAGCAGCATTAAATGCTTGAATTATCCCCTGACGTGCTTTTTTAGATTTCATAAATTTTACTCCCTTGTTATGTTTAGCTTGTTTAATATATATTCTTCTTTTTGTCTCATTTCTTTTGTATTTTCTTCAGTATCATGATCGTATCCTAAAAGATGAAATACACTGTGGCAAACTAAAAAACATACTTCTCTTTCAAAGCTATGATTGTATTCTATACTTTGTTCAAATGCCTTCTCTAAAGAAATCACTATGTCTCCTAAAGATTCTTCTTCTAGCTCAATATCAAACTCATCACTTAACATCGGGAATGATAATACATCTGTAGCTCTATCTATACCTCTATATTCTCTATTTAATTCGTGTATTTCCTTATTATCTACAAAAGATAAACTTACTTCATAATCATCGTCATATCCTTCATAATCTAAACACTCTACTATGATATCTTTTATTTTTTCTATTAATGCTTCACTTGCATCCATTTTATCTTGTCTATTATCTATTATAAGTTCCATATCCTACCACTTCTTCCTTTGTAAAATTTTATATTCTTATTTCTTTTTATTCTCTTGTTGCTTTAATTTTCTGTCTTCTTCTCTTTTATCAAATCTGTCATAAGCTCTTATTATCCTTTGAACTAATTCATGTCTTACAACATCCTTGTCCGTTAACATTATATTGCCTATACCTTCTACACCTTTTAAAACTCCTATTGCCTGCAAAAGACCACTTTTTTTCTTTTCTGGTAAATCCGTTTGAGTTAAATCGCCTGTTACTACTGCTTTTGATCCAAACCCAAGTCTAGTTAAAAACATCTTCATTTGCTCTGGTGTTGTATTTTGTGCTTCATCTAGTATTATAAATGCGTTATCTAAAGTTCTTCCTCTCATAAATGCAAGAGGAGCAACTTCAATAGTACCTCTCTCTAAATATTTATTAAATTTATCTGGTCCTAACATATCAAATAAAGCATCATATAAAGGTCTTAGATATGGATCTACTTTATCCTTTAAATCGCCTGGTAAAAAACCTAGGCTTTCTCCAGCTTCAACAGCAGGTCTTGTAAGTATTATTCTACTTACCTCGTCCTTTTTAAATGCCTTTACCGCCATAGCAACTGCTAAATATGTTTTACCTGTACCTGCAGGACCTACTCCAAATGTTATGTCATTGTTTCTTATAAGTTCTATGTACTCTTTTTGACCCAAAGTCTTTGGGCAAACAGGATTTCCTTTTTTAGTTAAAACAATGGCGCCCTCTAGTTCTTTTATCTTAGCCTGACTACCTTCAAACAAAAGAGAGATAGAATATGATATACTTTGTTTATCTAATTTCTTACCATTTGAAACAGTTTGATGTAATTCATTCATAAGTTTCAATGCTTGATTTACATTTTTTTCATCTCCCATTAAAACTATATTTCCTTCCCTTAATATTACATCTATATTTAATGCCTCTTCTATTAATTTTATATTTTCATCAAAATTTCCAAATAACTCTCTTTCAAATGTTTCTTCTGATACTATAAATTTCTTTTGTACTATCAATTTAAGTTCCTCCTTAATATCTATTATTGATTTTCTCGTAAGTCTTTTTTATCAGTATCATTTTCATTATTTTCAAATTCATTTCTTATATCATTTATAGGCCTTTTGTCGGGATTTTGAGGAATGGGTTCTTCTCCATCCTTACTATTGTTTTGATCTTTTATCAACTGTTCTGCTTCTGCTTTACTAAGATGATCTATCTGAACTATATTTTCAGATGTTTGTACTGTTATTACATATTCTAACATATTTTTATTAACTTTATAATCATGCGATACATCTACAACTCTAGCTGAAGCTGGTATTATATATTCTAACTCTTTCAAAGATTTTTCTGATAATTCCTTTTTAAGTTTTTCTTTATCTTTTTTTATTTTAACATCTTTAGTTTCATTAAAAGTACTTATATTTATTTTTACAGGAAATGTATAATCTCCCATAGATAATTTATACTCTTTATTATCTATAGTATACTCCTTATATTTTATATTTCTCCTTATTGTACATTTTTTATTATAGAAACTTATGGTATATACTTTTTTCTTGTTCCCTGTTTTCTTTTTTATAGTATCTTCATAATTAGCACTTTTAGATACTTCATAAAAAGTACTTGCCCATACCTCTGGTACTGATTTTGTATTGGCACCACTTATCAAAACGTCACCTTTTTGAACAATGTCACCAGAATTTACAATTTGATTTCCACTTCTTGGAATAACCTTTTCTATTATACCATTTTTCTCTGCAATTATATTACAATAATTTGATTCTTGTGTTGATTTTAGGGTTTCTGCTTTTTTAGTGACTGTTACAAATATATTTGTACCCCTTACATTTATAGATATATATGCAACCTCATCAAATTTTAACATTATGTGATCTCTAACTTCTTTTCTGTCTATATTTTTCTTGTATATTCCTGGCTTAAGACCTGCATTATATAGCTCTTTTCTTATTTCCTCTTTTTTTATACCCTCAGGAACTTTAATATATATATCTGTTACAAATTGAGATGTAAACATTAACAACATCAAAGAAACTATAGCACAAATCCACATACCTTTTAATTTATAGATCCTTTTTAAAACAAAAGGTATTCCTGTTTTTTGTTTAATTTTAACTTCGAAATTACTTCCCCTATATGCTTGTTTAAAAGCTTTCATGTCTTGTCTTTCAATACAAAATTCTATTTTTGTGTTGCTTGTTCTATTTACATTATAAACTCTTATGTTGCTCCTTATAAGATGATTTAGAAATCGTTCAATTCCTATACCTTCTACTGTTATAATATAGTATCCTCTAATATAACTTATCACGTGTATTTCCTCCTAATCCACATATTCTACAGTGTATATAGTCCCTTTTATACCTATCTCGCCATCAGTAATATATTTTAGTGAAAGTTTGTCCCCAGATATTTTAATTGATTTTACTTTTGTTTTTATTTTTATTAAATCAGCCTCATAAGTTGTTATGGATAAGTAATTTTCTATACTTATAAATGTATTCCCTATAATAGTTACTGTAGGTTGATTTACCAGTAGGTCAGCCGATATCTCTATCATACATATACCTCCTTAATATATTTTATGTTAATAATCTACTTAAATTACATTTTTAATTCTTTTAAAATTTATTTAGAATATCTATATATAATCACTATGTTTTATAATACTATTTTATTTATATATGTGTGTAAACTTATACTAATATTTAGAATAAAATATCTATATAATATAACTATATTTTTTAAGGAAGGATGGTTACATGAAAAACGCTTTTATATGTTTAGTTCAAAAATGTATATGTGTAGATTTCTTAATTAATGCATCAATACATTCAAATTCATACCAATTTCCAAATCTTTTATCTACTATAAAACAAGAAAACTTGAGAAATATAAAGCTCATTTGCTACCTTTATGAATATATTTTAAAAGATTCTCTGATACTTGATGATATTAATTCAGTTAAGTTTGATAAGAATTCTGAAGATAATTTAAACACTCTGCTACAACTCAATTTAAATATTTTGTCTGATTTAGAAACCTTAAGAAAATATAAACTGGATGTCTACTCTTTAAATCTACTACAAGGATTAATTTATAGTTATTTTAATTTTGTATCTTCAATACAATACTTTTTCCCTATAAGGTATAATAAGAGTTCAACGCATAATAAAGATATTAATATAAAAAGTGTTTCTAAAGCTAAAGATTACAATAATATTAGATTTTTCAATTTACCTAATAACAACTTATTAGATACTTATCCTCAAGATGTATCTATAGATTATATCCGTGAAATTTCTATAAATGCTATAAATATTTTTTTTAATTATTCTTTAATTAATAATAAAATTATAGATGAATATTATGAAGTTTTTTTTGAAAGTAATCCTAATAATAAATTTTATCAATATTTTTTTAAAACTCCTGATAAAATTTTTAAAATAAGAATTTTAGATAATACAGGAAAAATTATATATATATATCAGAATCATCAAAACAATATTAATATTTCTCCAACCCTAAATAAAGAAGATTCAAAAAAGCTAGTTGATACTTATTTGCAAGAAAAATTTGGTGATGAATTTGAAAATTTATTTTATGATAAAGATTATGTAAATACTTACACTTATAATAATGTAATTGAAGGTTATAAGTTTAAATATAACTACAAAGATGATTTAGGAAAAATAAATTTTAATAAAGGTTTTTATATAACCATAAATACACTATCTCTAATAGTACAAGAAATTTCCTTATTGTAAATCCACTATAAAAAATACTGAGAAATAAATCTCAGTATTTTTTATAGTGGATTTAATTTTTTTGATACGCTATTAGACCATAACCAATATATATGTAGTCAATAAAATCTTATTACTTCTATTTATCTATTTATCATCCATATAAAATAATTTAAAGCTAAAGCATATAAAAGCCAAATGATATATGGAATATTCAAATAAGCTGCTTTTTTATCTATCTTAGCAAATTTTATAACCATCACTACTACTACTATAAACAATACTACTAAAGTTACTAAAGCTGTAAATCTTAAATCCATACCAAAGAATAAAATACTCCACATGAAATTCAATGCTAATTGTAACCAATAATAAAACATAGCGTCTTTAACCTTTTGAAGTTCATATCCTTTTTTCATAATTTTATATGCTGATATGCCCATCAGTATATAAAGTATTGTCCAAACTATAGGGAATATAAAGCTTGGTGGTGCAAATCCAGGTTTTATTAATTGAGAATAATAAGTAGAAATCTCAACTCCCGCTAGCAGTTGAGATATAAAACTACTTGCATATCCTACAATTAATGGTATCAGTACACTTATTAAAAAATTTCTAATTTCTTTTACTGATATAATCAAAACTTTCCCCCTCTTTCTCCTTTTGTATTCTTTTAATTAATAAATATGTACAAGACCATTTTATTATGACAAGTTTTTAAATACAAAAAACCTAGAGATTCCTCTCTAGGTTTTTAATCTATTGTAAGTTATTTTTTACTAACTCATTTATAAGTTTGCCATCAGCTCTACCTTTTACTTTAGGTTTAATAGCCGACATTATTTTTCCCATATCTTTCATAGAAGTTGCTCCTAGTTCAGATATAGTAGATTTTACTATTTTGTTTAGCTCTTCTTCGCTTAACTGTTGAGGTAGGTACTCTTTTAAAACTTCGATTTCAGCTTCTGCTTCACTTACTAAGTCTTCTCTCCCAGCCTTTGTAAACTCAACTAAACCATCTTTACGTTGCTTTAGTTGTTTAGATATTATATCAATAATACCATCGTCTTCAAGTTCAACTCTATTGTCAACCTCGTATTGCTTTATAGAAGCTCTTATCAAAGTTACTACAGATTTTCTAACTGCATCTTTGTTCTTCATAGAAGACTTTAAATCTTCTTGTAACTTTTGTTTAAGGGACATTCCCTTCACCTCTTTATTCTTTTTACTATTTCTTAGCGTTTTTTCTTCTTGCTGCTTCTGCCTTTTTCTTACGTCTAACGCTTGGCTTATCATAGTGCTCTCTTTTTCTAACTTCAGACATGATGCCAGACATTGCACATGAACGCTTGAATCTTCTTAAAGCGCTGTCTAATGTTTCATTTTCTCTTATTCTTACTTCTGACATTTCTTTTTCCCTCCCTCCGATAGCGCGAATTATGCTGGGACTGTAACTACGATTATATCTGCATAAATGCATTACAACCTCACACTTTGTTTATTATAAACTAATCTTAATTTTTTTTCAAGTATTTTGTTTAATAACAAAGTTATTTTTTGAATTAAAACTATTTTTTCTCTGCTTCATAAAGAGGTAGCTTTTTACCAGCTAGAATATGATAGTGAATATGCTTTACTTCTTGACCACCATCTTCTCCACAGTTATTTATAATTCTAAATCCTTTTTTATCGAAACCTTCCTTATTAGCTATTTTATTAATCACATTATGAATGTGTGCAATAATTTCCATTTCTTTTTCTGGTATATCTATTATACTGTCATAATGTTTTTTAGGTATCACTAATATATGGTATGGAGTCACTGGGTTTATATCATTAAACGCTAACACTTTATCATCTTCATAAACTTTGCTAGATGGAATTTCACCATTTACTATTTTACAAAATATACAACTCATTTGTAACACCTCCTATTCTATACAAAAGTTTTATTTCTACGTCTTATACTAAAATACCTTCTACATATTCATTTTTTACGTCTCTTATTTTAACTTTTAGTATTTGACCTCGAATATCTTCATTACTATCTACTACGACTCTTATATAGTTAGGAGTTAATCCTTCATACTTGTTGTCTACTATATTTTGTTCAAATAGCACTTCTAGTTCCTCTCCTATAAACTTGCTTGCAAATTTATTAAAGTTTTCTTTACTTAAATTTAAAAGTTTTTCACTTCTAAATTGCTTCATTTGAGGATCTATTTGATTTTCCATAGTAGCTGCTGGAGTACCTTTTCTAGGTGAATACTTAAATATATGCATTTGAGAAAGTTCAATGTCCCTTAAGAATTCATAAGTTTTATTAAACTCTTCATTAGTTTCCCCAGGAAACCCTACTATTACATCTGTAGTTATTGCTACATTAGGTATATTTTCTCTTAATCTATCTACTATAGTCTTGTATTCTTCTATAGTATATCTTCTATTCATTCTTTTTAAAGTTTCATCGCATCCACTTTGTAATGATAAATGATAATGTGGACATACTTTTTTCATTTTAGAAACTTCACTTACAAATTCATCCGTAAATAAAACAGGTTCAACTGAGCTTAATCTTATCCTTTGAATTTCTTCTACTTTATTTATTTCCTTTATTACATTTAATAAAGTCATTTGATCATCTTTTATGTCTTTTCCATAAGATGCAACATGTATACCTGTTAAAACAATTTCTTTGTATCCATTAGATGCTAATTTTTTAACTTCTTCTATTATACTTTCCATACTTCTACTTCTTACTTTACCACCTCTTGCATAAGGTATTATACAGTAAGAACAGAATCTGTCACACCCATCTTGTATTTTCATAAATGCTCTTGTTTTTCCATTAGATTGACTAATTTCTATTTCCTCAAAAGCTCTAACCTTCATTATATCGTCAACCGTACTAACTTTTTTACTTGCATCTAGTTTTTTAATTTCTTCAACTATTGTTCTTCTTTCATTAGTTCCCATTACTAAGTTTACTTCTTCTATATCAAGTATTTCTTCTGGAGATACTTGAGAATAACATCCAACAACTGCTATTATTGCATCTGGATTTTTCTTTTTCATTCTTCTTATATATTGACGTGATTTTCTGTCACTCATATGTGTTACTGTGCATGTATTTATAACATAAACATCTGCAAATTCTTCACTATCAACTTGAGAGTATCCTTCTTTTTCAAACATCTCAAGCATAGCTTCTGTTTCATATTGATTTACTTTACACCCTAATGTGTAAAAAGCTACCTTTTTCATACTATTCATTTCCTCCTAAGTCGCTTAATTCATATAAAACTATAGATGAAGCGACAACTGATGCTGTCTCTGTTCTTAATATTCTAGGCCCTAGAGATACTGATTGACCTCCAATTGCCTCTATTTCTTGTATTTCCATATTATCAAATCCACCTTCTGGACCTACAAAAATACCTATGTTATTTATATTTACACCTTTTATAGCTTGTTTAATCGATTTTGTTCTTTCATTTTCATAAGGAGCTATATTAAAGTCATTTTCTTTCATATCTGCTAAAGCTTCTTTAAAAGTTAAAACTCCTCTTAATTTAGGAATTTGTCCTCTTTTACTTTGCTTTGCAGCTTCATATATTATTCTTTCCCAACGTTCGATTTTTTTATCTTCTTTTTTATCGTCAACTTTTGTCACACTTCTTTTAGTTTGAACTAATACTATTTCATCAACACCAACTTCTGTAAGCTTTTGAAGTATCATTTCCATCTTAGGTCCTTTTGGTAGCCCTTGATATAGTTTGATTTTTAAATCAGACTCTCTTTTTACATCAACACGCTCTAATATACCTAAAGTTACAATGCTTTTATCTATATCTGTTATTTCACATATATACTCATTATTATCATTATCACATATTTCTAATTCTTGTCCGATTTTGCATCTTAAAACCTTAGATATATGCTTAACATCTTCACCTTCTATAATACATGTGTTATTTTCTAAATTAACATTTTTCTTTTCTACAAAAAATCTATCCATAATCTCACCTACTTAAACTTAGATACTATAGCATTCCATTCACCTAAACTTTGAACTTCTACTATTTCAAATCCATTTTCTATTAAGCTTTCTTTAACTTCATCAACTTTAGCATGTATTATACCTGAAGATATGAACACTGCGTCATCTTTCATAAAGTTATGAACATCTTTTGCTAATATTTTTATTATATCTGCTATTATATTTGCAACTACTATATCTGCTTTATCACTTACTACATCCATTAAATTTCCGTGCTTTGCAACTACTTTGTCTTCTACTTTATTTAATTCTATGTTTTCTTTAGATACTTTTACAGCAACTTCATCTAAGTCAACCGCTAAAACTTCTTTTGCTCCAAGTTTCGCAGCAGCTATTGCAAGTATTCCACTTCCACAACCTATATCAAATACTTTTGAATCTTGTTTAACGTATTTTTCAAGTTCTCTTATACACATAGTTGTAGTTTCATGAGTTCCTGTTCCAAAAGCCATCCCCGGGTCTAATTCTATTATTAAATCGCCTTCTTGCTCTTCATATTCTTCCCATGTTGGTTTTACTACTACCTTTTGTCCTAATTTTGTTGGCTTATAGTAATTTTTCCATTCGTTAGCCCAATCTTCTTCATCAACCTCAGAAAGCTCAACTATAGCCTCTCCTATATCTATTCCGAACTCTTTTAATCCTTGTATTTTTTCTTTTATTCTGTTTATGTCTTCTGTTACGTCTCTTTCTTCTGTTATGTAAGTTTTTATTATGACTCCATCGTATCCGCTGTTGAATATTTCTTCTCCTACAAAATCCCAATCATATTCATTTTCCTTTTGGAATTTGAAATCTTTAGGATCTTCTATAGACACTCCACCTACATTTTGCTCATATAATATATTAGTTATAGCTTCAACTGCTTCAGTTGTAGTCTTTATTGTTATTTCAGCCCATTTCATCTTTTAAGCACCATCCTTATGTTTAATCGTCTTATTTTTTCATAAACTTTATTATATCATAATTATTATTATCTTTAATACCATTCTTTAATCTATTTTGTAATACATATATAAAAAGCTGACAACTATTTGCTGTCAGCCTCTTCTCTTTAATATAATTAAATTATTTTACTTACTTATAAGTATACATTTGGTTTGAATTTTGATTTAAATGTAGAACAGTTTGTTTCTGTATATATATTAACATCATTTCCTGAAACTGATATAGTTTCTGCACTACATAGTTTATTATTGTTATATTCACAAGTTTCAACTTCACAAACTAAGCAATTACAAGCTCCTTTAGAATTGGTATTATTAGTTAATTTTGAATAATTAGACTTATCAAGGAAGGACCCACAACAAGTATCATGAGGATTTTTTGCTCCGCTTCCACCTACATTAACACGATTTGCATAACAAGTTTCCTTTTCATTATGAGAACAATTATTTACACTACAATTTATTTTAGTCATTTTAATACCTCCTATGTATTTACTCTTATTTAGAAAAATGTCTATCTAATAACCATTTAAAAGCTCTTCCATGTCTAGCTTCATCTTTACACATTTCATGAACAGTATCATGAATAGCATCTAAATTATGTTTTTTAGCTAATCCTGCTAAATCTTTTTTACCTGCACAAGCACCATATTCGGCTTCAACTCTAGCAGATAAGTTAGACTTTGTATCAGCTACAACAACTTCTCCTAGCAATTCAGCAAATTTAGCAGCATGTTCTGCTTCTTCATAAGCTATTCTTTTATATGCTTCTGCAACTTCAGGGTATCCTTCTCTATCTGCTTGACGGCTCATTGCTAAATACATACCTACTTCTGTACATTCCCCCATAAAGTTAGCTCTTAATCCTTCTACTATTTCAGGGACTATATCTTTAGCTATTCCTATTCTGTGCTCATCTGCCCATGCAAGTTCTCCTTTAACTTCATCAAACTTATCTGCACTTACTTTACAAACTGGACAAACTTCTGGTGGAGCATCACCTTCATGAATGTATCCACATACTGTACAAACATATTTTTTCATAAAAAATTCCCTTTCAACTATTAATTTTATAAATTTTACACGTATCTATTATTTGTATATAAACTGTTATTATTCAGATGTTTTTTAATTTATTGTATATGTATTTAACAGTTGTCTTCTATAATATTATTGTTATCATCCTTAACCGAAAACTTAAAATCAATAGCCATATTATTATCTAATACTAATGTATAAATTTCTTCTAACGATTCTTTTAATTCTTCTTTTAATTCATATGCATTATAAACTTTTATTTTTTCTTCGTTTTCAATTGTTTTATCTAAGTTTTTGCTTTCTTTAAAAATATATAATACTTTTTCAGTCTCATCTATATACTTATCTTCTATAAATATAATCTTCTTTGCCTTAGGCTTTTTATTTTTAAATGCATTTACCTTATCTAATGATATATATCGTGACAAACTTTGAGGATTCTTCATATATCCTTCTCTGACAAAAGGCGGTCTTATCCTGTATTTTTTATACCAAT
>NZ_DATIRC010000223.1:0-4870 GCF_035470145.1 Romboutsia sp. | reverse complement strand
GGAGTTTAAAAAACTTATATAATGATAAACACTATATAAGTTGATATAATTAAAATTATATATAGCTAAAAGAGGGGGCAGAAAATATGTTAGGAACAATTGTAAATAGTGTAGCAATAATTTTAGGGTGTTTAATAGGATTATTAGTTAAAGGTAAGGCATCACAAAAAAATAGTGACACAGTAATGAATGGTTTAGCTTTATGCGTGTTATACATAGGTATATCAGGCTCACTAAAAGGAGAGGATACTTTAGTAACTATAATATGTATTGCAATAGGTGCATTAATAGGGGAACTTATAGACATTGACAAATGGTTAAATAAGTTAGGAGAGTTCTTAGAAAGTAAATTTAATAAAGAACAAAAAGAAGGTAGTGTGTCTATTTCACAAGGATTTGTGTCAGCTAGTTTATTATTTTGTATAGGTGCGATGGGAATTGTAGGCAGTCTCCAAAGTGGATTAACTGGAAATCACGAAACTTTGTTTGCTAAGTCTATATTAGATGGAATAATTTCTATAATTTTTACAGCGACTTTAGGAATTGGAGTTATGTTTTCATCAGTATCAGTATTTTTATATCAAGGTATAATAACTATAGGAGCATCAGCTTTATCAGGTGTATTAAGTACGCAAGTAATAAATTCTATGACTGCTGTTGGTAGTTTATTGATTGTTGGATTAGGATTAAATATGTTAAAAGCTACTAATATAAAGATTGCAAATTTATTGCCAGCAGTGTTTTTACCTATTTTAGCTGGTATTTTAGGTATAATATAATATTAGTATAAAATAAAACAAATAATTATTCAGACAACTAATTTGTTTCAAATTTTTATATATAAACCTACATTAAAGTTAAAATAGAGATAGTGTGTAAGAAAAATTTTAGACAAATTCCTTATTTAGAAGGAGAATAGCCATAATAATCAAATATATAATATATGGGAGAGAGAAATTTGATTAAAAGTAGGGGGAATGTACTATGATTACGTTTGATATAAATGGGGCTACTGTAGAGTTTGATGAAAAAATGGATAATTATAATAGAGTAAGGAAATTATTTAAATTATATGCTAGGCAAGCTAGTGAAAGCTTTGAAGAAGATTGTTTAAATGACATACAAAGCGTAAAACAAATATCAGAAAAATGTTTAGATATGGGCATAGAGTATATTGAAGATGGACTAAAAAAGGCAATTGAGACTATTGTTAGTTTTGATATTATTACAATAGATCTTGATATATTTAAAAATGCTTATTGTAATAAATATTTAAATTATGAGAGACTATTTAATAATTTAAATAAAGAAAAGTTAGTTAACAACAAAAATAAAAAGAATAATTATGTAAAGTTTTATGATACTAAGCCTATTATAAAAAAGCTAAGTCAATATATATATGAAGATTGTTTTAATATACATTATGCCGTAGTAGATGCACTGATAGAAAATAAAATAACTACAATAAATTCATATATAGATAAAGAAAATAAACAAAAAGCTAATGCACTTTTTAATAATTATAGAGATGGATTTATAACTAAAACAGATGAGTGTAGAGTAGTTAAACAGATAATAGATTTAAATCCATATAGAAAAGATGTATACGAATTTTTAATAAAAGAAGATGGAGATTTTAATAAAGAAATTGAGAGATTAACTGATTATTTAGGATACGATATAACAAATCATAAAGCTAATTTAATGGATATATATATAAAGGAATTAATAAAAGAGGACATAGGTGATATTGAAGTTAATAAAGAGAAGGTTGAAAAGTACGCAAAATATATAGGTTGCAGTGATTATTCTATATATTTAGCTAGAATAGATGCTATATATACCTTTGAGAATGCTTAAAGTAAAAAGGAGTATTTCTTAATAATTTATAAATTATTAAGAAATACTCCTTTTTTATATAAGTTTACCACAATAACAGGAGCATTAGTAGGCCAGAATTAGAGGGCGCATTATCAGATGCTGGTGTTATAAATTGCAGGAATGAAACAAATAATTCAAACATAAAATATGTAGACATGCATTTAAGCAACACGCCTCAATGGGTAAAGTATGGATTTTTAGGTAAAATGGATATAGCATTAGTAGAAGCTATAGCAATTTATAAAAAAAGGAAGTATGATGGTTAAAATAGAATCTTAAAATGAGAATGATTATAAAATTTTATAAATATAAGGTAAATAAAAAATATATTTATAGTAGGATAGTTATGTTATATTATTTTATATAAAAAATTAAAGTTTATATCTAGGTAGAAAAATAAGGGGGATTTTTTTATGACAAGCAATAAAGAACAAATTCAAGCTGGATTTAGCAAATGGGAAGAAAGCAAAGTTAATAAAAGTTTAGCTAAGTTTCCAGAGAGAAAAGAAACATTTGAGTTTGACACAGGTGAAGAGGTAAAAAGATTATATACACCATTAGATGTTGAACCTAATTATGAAAATGATCTAGGATATCCAGGCCAATATCCTTTTACAAGAGGTGTACAACCTACTATGTATAGAGGGAAATTCTGGACTATGAGAATGTATGCTGGTTTTGCAACAGCAGAAGAATCAAATCAAAGATATAAATATTTAATAGAACAAGGTTCTATGGGACTTTCAGTTGCATTTGACCTTCCTACACAAATGGGATATGATTCTGATGATTCTATAGCTGAAGGTGAAGTTGGTAAAGTTGGAGTTTGTATAGATTCTTTAGCTGATATGGAAATATTATTTGATGGAATACCTCTAGATAAGGTATCTACATCAATGACTATAAATGCACCAGCATCAGTACTTTTAGCTATGTATATAGCAGTAGCTGAAAAACAAGGTGTTTCTTCAGATAAATTAAGAGGAACAATACAAAATGATATATTAAAAGAGTATGTGGCAAGAGGTACTTACATATTCCCAGTAAAACCATCTATGAGATTAATAACTGATATATTTGAATATTGTTCAAAAGATGTACCCAAATGGAATACGATAAGTATATCAGGATATCACATAAGAGAAGCTGGGGCAAATGCAGTTCAAGAAGTAGCATTTACATTAGCTGATGGTATAGCATATGTTAATGCAGCTATAGAAGCAGGTCTTAATGTCGATGATTTTGCACCTAGATTATCATTCTTCTTCAATGCACATAACAATTTATTAGAAGAAGTTTCAAAATTTAGAGCAGCAAGAAGAATATGGGCAAAAATAATGAAAGAAAGATTTAAAGCAACTAATCCTAAATCATGGGCTCTTAAGTTCCACACTCAAACAGCAGGATGTACACTAACAGCTCAACAACCAGAAAATAACATAGTTAGAGTAGCAATTCAAACATTAGCGGCAGTACTAGGAGGTACTCAATCATTACATACTAATTCAAAAGATGAAGCACTAGCACTTCCAACAGAAGATTCAGTGAGAGTAGCACTTAGAACACAACAAATAGTAGCACATGAAAGTGGTGTAGCTGATAGTATAGACCCTCTAGCTGGTTCTTATTATGTAGAAAGCTTAACTAATCAAATAGAAGAGCAAGCTTTAGAAATAATAGGAAAAATAGATGAATTAGGTGGAGCGCCGCAAGCTATAGAAAAAGGATTTATACAACAAGAAATAATGGATAGTGCATATAGATATCAAAAAGAAATAGAAAATAATGATAGAATAATAGTTGGTGTAAATAAATTCCAAATAGAAGAAGAAGCACCAAAAGGACTATTAAAAGTTGACCCTATGGTTGGAGAAAGACAAAAAGAGAAGATAAAAGCTCTTAAAGAAAGAAGAAATAATGAGAGAGTAAAAGAAACTCTAGAAGCTTTAAGAAAGGCTTGTAACTGTGATGAAAATGTAATGCCATATATATTAGATGCAGTTAAAGAATATGCTACATTAGGTGAAGTATGCGGTGTTATGAGACAAGAATTTGGTGAATATAAACAAACAGTTATGATATAAAGGGAGGGAGAATAACATGAGACCAATAAGAGTATTAGTTGCAAAGCCAGGCCTAGATGGTCATGATAGAGGAGCTAAAGTAATAGCTAGAGCATTAAGAGATGCAGGTATGGAAGTTATATATACTGGACTTCGTCAAACGCCAGAACAAATAGTAGCAGCAGCTATTCAAGAAGATGTTGATGTTGTTTCAATGAGTATTTTATCGGGAGCACATAATCACTTATTACCAAAAGTTGTAGAATTATTAAAATCTGAAGAAGCTAATGATGTATTAGTAATAGGTGGAGGGGTTATACCTGAGGATGATATACCATACTTAAAAGAAAAAGGAATAGCTGAGATATTTACTCCAGGGACACCAACTTCAGTAACTATAGAGTTTATACAAAAAAATATTAAAAGAGCATTAGCTTAATAAAATAAAAAAAGAGATTGTGTTAGACTTATCACTATTGTAGAAAATCAAGTTTGTAAACACACAGGTGGGGGCTTATGTTGTTGGAATAACAGGCCCCTTGGTTCAGGTAAATCTATATTTACTGACAAGCTAGAATAATACACAATAAAAATTTATAAGTGTAGGGATATAGTATGGATATATTAAGAGTGGATCATGTAGGTATAGCTGTAAATAATTTAGAGGAAACTTTAAAGTTTTGCGAAGGTAACTAGAATTTAAAATCTTTGGGGGTGATTTTATGTCACAAGAGAAATTAAATTTACTTCATGAAAAAAGAAGTAAAATAGAATTGGGTGGAGGACAAAAAAGAATAGATAAACAACATGCATCAGGAAAATTAACTGCAAGAGAAAGATTAAATAAATTATTTGATGAAAATACTTTTGTAGAAGTAGATGCATTTGTAAAACATAGATGCTCTAATTTTGGAATGGAAAAACAA
>NZ_DATIRC010000222.1:0-1622 GCF_035470145.1 Romboutsia sp. | reverse complement strand
AGTGAGGGAGTACATTCCCTCTCTTTTTATTCAGTAGATGAGGCAGGGAATACAGAGAAACTACAAAATGTGACAATAAAAATTGATAAAACACCCCCGTATGTCCTCATTACTTTACCCAAGAACGGATATCTCCATATTTTTGGAAGAGCAATCATTCCTGCAATGCGGGATAGAACTCTAATTATTGGAGGAATCATGGTTGAGACCAATGTCACAAGCTATCCTTCGGGTATAGATAATGTAATATTTTATGTAGATGGCGTCTTGAAATATTCGACATCACAGTCCCCCTATACTTGGAAATGGGAAAAGGGATTTGGCAAATCTACCCTCAAAGTTGTATGCCGTGATAATGCTGGTCACAGTCACGGGGATGAAATAAACGTTAGCATTTTTAGCATACATTGAAAGGTGTCTTCGTTATCTACATATAAAATATTTTTTAGTTAATTATAATATTAAGAGTTTTATTCTAAATACCAGTCAATAATTCATTTGTATATGCGCAGAGCAAAAAAATCGTGTTTCTATCTCACTTATAGATGTGATAATCATTTGATTTAGTTAATATATGGCTTTGATTGATGATTGGATTAGTATATTGGCTGTCTGACACTTATTGAGCTTTCTTGAGAAAAATCGTATTACATTTCGAAAAATCATCCGAATAATTGTATATTAATAAATTTTTTTCTTACAATAATATTTAAAAAGTTCTCTATCATTGCCCACATAAAGAGGATGTATTATGAATGACACATATGTACTATCTTTTTTCATTATAAGCCTTTTTCTCTTTAACTTTGTATCTGGCTGCCTTGAGGAAAAAGATGGAGAAATTATCACAATGACTTTTGAGGAGTTTATTAATGATTACCATACAGATTATGTTAATACAAGTGGAAATACAAGTAGACAATTCCGTGGGTGGTACTCAACCCTTAATGCAGGAGATACTGTCATAATTGAGGATACTTTGCAAAAAATGGTGTATGATGATACCTATGATACTACAAATGTAGAATTTAGTTCAATAGAAGGACTGACAGTGCAGTTCCAAGTTGAGGGTGATCTTTGGAATAAATTCCAGGAAGGAGATAATGTTACTCTTACTTTGCATATAATCCATGTCAGCTATGTTCAGCAAATATCACCTAATGAAACTATGCCTATTGACAAAGAAATATATGAAGAAGGATGGGATAGTGTCAATAATCACGAGGTTCCTGTGCCGCAACAAGTTATACAGCTTGCATGATTTATCCTTTTTTTCCATTATTTTTTTTGCATTTCCTTAGTTATTAACATAATGGGGATTATATTTTTTTAGAATTCATACCTGGATTTATTAGTCTATTTTCATCTATAACTATTTGTTTAAAAACAATATATTCTTCAGGTTATCGATGATTTTATATCTGTTCTTTTATTCCATTGCTATAAGATATGGGTTAATAAGTGAGGGATCGTGATACATATTCCCAGATTAAAATTTCCTTTATTAATGGCATTTATGATCATGTCATGGGGACTTGCGTTCCCTTTGATTAAAATCAGTCTTCAGGATTTATCACCATCTAATCTAACAATTATGAGATTTTTTGTTGTTTGTATAATCC
>NZ_DATIRC010000221.1:0-1635 GCF_035470145.1 Romboutsia sp. | reverse complement strand
TTAAGGTTACGTTTATAAATCTGTAAGGTTTGAGTTATATAATAAGTTTGTAATCAAATAGAGGAGGTAATTAATATGAACAAACTTGAAATAGTAAATTTAACAAAGTCATATAAACACAAAAATGCAAATGAAAATATAAATCTTACATTAGATAGTGGAGTATACGGATTACTTGGGCCAAATGGAGCAGGTAAAACTACATTAATGAAGCAAATAGCAACACTTAAACAGCCAACAAGTGGTAAAATTTTATACAATGGAAAAGATATAAAAACGTTAGATGATGAATATAGAGGTTTAATAGGATATTTACCACAAGATTTTGATGCCTATAAAAATTTTAGTGCAAAAGATTTTTTAATGTATGTAGCAGCGCTTAAAGGTGTAAAAAATCCTAAGAAAAAGGTAGAGGAACTTTTAAAATTAGTAGGACTATATGAAGTAAAAAATAAATATGTTTCTAAATTTTCAGGAGGTATGAAAAGAAGAGTTGGAATAGCTCAAGCTCTTTTAAATGATCCTAAAATACTTATCCTAGATGAACCGACAGCAGGACTTGATCCTCAAGAAAGAACTAGATTTAGAAATCTATTATCTCAAATAGGTAAGGAAACTATAGTTATACTTTCAACTCACATAATATCAGATATAGAGTCTATAGCTAAAGAAACTATTATGATAAAAGATGGAAAATTACTTTTACAAGGAACGCATAGAGAAATATTAGATGGTATGAGAGGAAAAGTATTTAGTATCACTACTAAGAGTGAAGCTGAAGCCTTAGAGATACAAAGAGAATATAAGGTTATAAATATACAACGTGGTGCAGACTTTATAGAACTTAGATTAATAAGTGATATTATGCCAAAACATGAAAATACAAGAATGATAGAGCCAAGATTTGAAGATGTGTATATGTGCTACTTTGATTTAGAAGATGCTAGGGAGGTGTAATCATGGGTTCAATTATAAAATTAGAATTAAAAAAGATATTAAGTAAAAAAAGTGTTCTTATAATGTGGGCATTAACATTATTTTTAGCTCAATCTACTATAAGAGAGTTTTCATTAACTGAAACTTATGCAGATATATTTAATAAATATTATGGATTAGCACCTTTAATAGGAATAATCATGTTTATGATATTTGCAGGGAGCTATGTAACAGAATATAGTTCAAATATGGATGACCTTATAAAAACAACTAAGAACGGAAGAAAACAAATAGTATTAGCTAAAAGTATTGCAAATGGAATAGCTGTGAGTTTAATAAATATATCTATATTTTTACTAATGTCGTTAAAAGCTTTTAGATTATTTAAATTTAAAGGCTTAGATACTCCACTTAAAAATTTATGGTACTTTGGAAAGAGTGGATCAAATATAACTGTTATACAAATGGTTATTATAATGATTATAACTATAATAGCTGGATCATTTTTATTTGCACAGTTAGGATTATTTTTATCATCTATAAGTAAAAAAGCTGTAATGCCTTTCTTTGTAGGTGGGATTATAATGGGATTACCGTATTTTTCTGATTTTTATGGAATAAGTCAATTATTTCCTAAAGATGTAGTAGGATTTACTCCTTTATGGGGAATGTATAGTTGTCAGCTTATAAGATATAAAG
>NZ_DATIRC010000220.1:0-1509 GCF_035470145.1 Romboutsia sp. | reverse complement strand
AAATATATAGAAAATTTATTAAGAAGTTATAAGAAGAATAAGGCAAGATTGAGAATATTAGAATTAGGTCATGTGTCTGATATTGATAATGTTTTAGGTGGCATTGATTACTCCAAAGATAAAATACAAACTAGCAATTTAAGCAGCTTAGATAATATTATAGAAGCTAGAGAGAGAGAACAAGAACAATTAAAAATAGATATAGGGGTTACTGATGCTTTGTTAGATAGTTTATCGGAAAAGGATAGATTTCTAACTTGGCAATATTACATAGAGAAAAGAACGCAGGTACAAATTGCACACGATATGAATTATTATGATGTAGCAACTGTATGGAGAAACAGAGATAGAATAATTAAGGATATGATTGAGTTGGTATAAGAAGCTATTAAGCTTCTTTTTTATTTACCTGTAATTAATTGGAATATATTACCAAGATAACCCATACCCAAAATATGGCATAATTTAGATAGTATTAAATTAGATTATGGGAGAATTAGATAATGAAAATGATACGAGATATGAAAATTGGTAAAAAAATGAGATTGTCTTTTGCTATTGTATTAGTAATTTCAACTATTGCAAGTATTTATGCTTTGTATAGCTTGAAAGAATCGCAGAATTTAAGTCAGGGCTTATACGAAAAGCCATACGTTGCGACTACAGAAACTATGGGTATTTGCAAAGATGTATCTGCAATTGATGGCGATATAATGGGATTAGCCTTTACTGAAAAAATTGCAAAATATAAAGGATTTGCAGAAGAAGATTTTGGAAGTATAAGCAAAAGAATAGAAAAACTCGATAGTTGCTTTGATGATAGATCAAAACTTAGCAGATTAAAAAGTTCAGTAGATGAATTAAGGCAGGAATACGAAAACGTATGCACTCTTATAGCAAATGGAGATATTGAAACGGTGCAAGCAATAGCAACAACAAGTGATAGTTCGTATGGTAAAGCATATTATAAATGCGTTGAAGATTCTACTGAACTATATAATTTAGCTGAAGCCGATGGAATTAAATTTAATAATGATATGAAAAATACAGGAGTAAAAGCTTTAATTGTATCTATAGTATTGATAGTTATTTCAGTAGTAGTTAGTTTAATTGTAAGTACGCTTATAACAAATAACCTAGCAAGAAGGATAGAAGCGTTAACAATAATGGCTGATAAGATGTCTAAGGGGGATTTTGATTTTTAGCCTATACTAAATTATTTCCCAAGAAACAATAAAGCATTGCATGTATTGAAATGACTTGATTTTGCAAGGATTCTGCACTTTATTTCCCAACTCAAAGGTGTTATTATTATATTATGAAATAATTAAATATTCCCCAAGTATTAATTAGTATCATGCATAAAAGTTACCCTTTTTAACTTTTAATTAAAGGACATTATCAATTCGATAGTGTCTTTTTATTTTGCATTAAAAAGAGGTGTTGGCATGAAAGTTTATAAAGATTTAAACGACCTCAAGGCATGTGACATTAACAATAAATATAAAA
>NZ_DATIRC010000219.1:0-11385 GCF_035470145.1 Romboutsia sp. | reverse complement strand
ATTCTACAACTTTATTTTTAGGGGTGTTTATATCCATTATAACTTCTTGAGAAAAAGGTCCTTTAACTATCATATTCTCATAACCTAAATCTTTTAAAGATACTTTTCCTGTATTCTCTTTTACTTTCAAATCATTTATATCAGTATTTTTATCAATTATTATGCTATCTTTGTTTAAATTATTTATTAAATAATCACTACTTAAAAGCTTAGCTGCATTTTTAAGAAGCTCATCATTATTTGATATTATTATCAACCTTTTTCTATTTTTATCAAAAATTGAACTTACTTGCTTTATAACACATTTTTCATTTAAATTGTTTTTTTCACTTTCTGTAAGTAAATTTAGAATTTGGATAGGAGTATTATTTTCTTTTCCTATATAAATTACATTATCACTTTTTTTCTTAAAGTCTGAATAAACCTTAAAATCAAAATTAAAGTTGGAATATTTTATTTTTTTCCCAAAATCAGAACTTAAAATCATACCTGCACTTAGCTCTGAATTAGAATAATCATCTGGTATTAAAATAGTAGTATTTATCCTAGATCCATTGTCAGTATTTATATATAAAGTAGGATATTCACTTAGCAAATTCAAAGATTTTTTATATCTGTATTGCACGTTTATATTAGAATCCTTATGTATCACTAACCAGTTTGCAGTATTGGAATCATCTCTACATATCATATCTGATATAGTTTTATAAGCTTTTATTTTTATTTCATTATAACCTTCTTTAATTAAATCTTTTGGTATTTCTATACTAATTTCTTTTTTGTATTCTTTTTTTCCATCTAATCTTTCTGAATGAATAGGAGTATCATTTATGAGTACTGTTATTGTTGAATAATCAATATCTAAAAGCTCACTTTTAGTAAAAACTAAGTTTAACTTAGCATTTTTAACATCCCAATTTTTTTCTATATTAAAAAATTTATCACTACTACTTATAACTCCACTCATCTTTATATCATTTTCAAATTTATATGTTTTAACATTATTATCTGCAAAACACACGCTACCACTTATAAAACTAATCATTACTGATATTATTATAGCTATTAGCCTCATATAATTCGCTCCCTAAAATCGTTCTGTTTTATACCATTTAGCTTCTCTTTTGTTTATCGCATCTGAAAAATATCCAAACATTCCTTTTATGGCAACAAATAACCACATTTGTGAGTAAGTAAAGTACATTAATGCAACAAGTAATATATTAATTAAATCTTCTTCACCTTTTTCCATGCTAAGGGTTATACTTACTTGTAGTATGAATAATATATACGATAATATCCATATAATCCAAAAGTTAAATGGAATACTTATTTCAACTAAGTCAAATATATTTAAAATAAATATAATATCTGAGATTACAACTGAAGTTAAAAATAAAAAATACACAGAAAAGAAATATAATATATCAAATAAAACCTTGTTTTTCCTTCCCTTTAATATACTTTTTATATACTTAACTAAAACATAGATATTGCCTTTAACCCATCTAGTTCTTTGTTTTATCCATACATTCAAATTTTCTGGTTCTTGTTCCCAAGTTACAGATTGAGGTACATAAGTTATCGTTTGACCCATTTTGTAAATTCTAAAACTAATTTCAGTATCCTCAGCTATTGCCTTTGTATCCCACCCACCAAGACTATCTATAGTAGTTCTTCTAAGAACAAAGTTTGTTCCAGGAATAGTACATAATCCTAATAACTGATTTCTTCCAGCTTGAGCTATCCATTGAAAGCTAAGTGTCTCAATATTTATAAACTTTGTTAGTATATTTTTATGTTTATTTCTCGTCCTAAACTTTCCTATAACAGCTCCTAATCTATCATCTTTTATAATTGTTTGTATTAAGTATCTAAGAGCTGTTTTTTGAGGTGTATTATCAGCATCATAAATGGCTATATAATCACCTTTAGCTACTTGATAACCTATATTTAAAGCATTAGATTTTCCTTTACCACCAGTTATATTATCTGTATTTATTATAGTAAAATTATATTTTATATATCTATTTTTAATACTTTTAAGTATATCTTTAGAGTTATCAGAGGAATTATCATTTATAACTATAAGCTCCATCTTATCTATAGGATAATCTAGTAATAAAAGTGATTCTACAGTCTTTCCTATTACCTTACCTTCATTGTGTGCTGGAACTAATATTGATACAAAAGGATATTCTTCTAATCTATCATCTTTAAAATTAAGACTTTTTATATAATATATGTATCCACTTATAGCTAAAATTATATTTATAAGTAATACTGCCCATATAGAAATCAGAGAAAATAAAAATAAATAATCTACTAAGCTCAATTTCTCCATAATTATCTCCTTGTAAATTTATGCTTACTCATAGCTCTAAACACTATAAATATTATTAAAAATAAAGCTAATATCACTGATAAAAAAACTACTACTGCATTATTTATATATTTTATATAAGTTTCAAATTTAGATTTTTCTTTATTAACAGAAATTGATTTTGATTTGTTATAACTATAAGTAATCTTACCATCTTTAGATATAATACTTACATCATCAACTTTTATATAATTTTCTTTTTCCTTTAAATCTAAAAAGCTTACATCATTATTTTTTAAAAATTGTACACATTCTTTTAAATATTTAATATCTAAATAAGGATGAAAGAAAAATCCTCCATTATAACCTCTAACCATTGATATCTTATTAAAATTCTCTTTTATTAAATCAATAGTAAATGGATCTTTACTATCTATAAACCCTAAATTTTCAGGTATAAATACATTAAAAGTATCACTGTTCTTTATAGTATATGGAAAGGTACTTGTAGTAAAATTATCATTATTATTTTGATATTGGCCTACATAAGTAGAAAAGTATTTTTTTATTTCCTTATATCCATATATATTCATTGCATAGTGCGGAGCCTCAAATCCTAATGGATATATTCCGTTTTCAACACAAAGTCTAACACCACTTAAAACTCTATTTTTTACATAAATATTTATATCTTCTTTTATAGGCTCATCATTTTTAATATCCCAAAATTCATAACCTTCACCACTTATTTCTTCATTTCCTATTTGGTGTGTATACCCATGTAATATAACACTTCCGCCTTTTTGTTGCATATATTTTATAGTTTCTATAAATTCCGGTTTTAAATCTAAAGTATTTATATTACCAGTTTTTGAATCCACATAAGTAGGAATTAAAGCTATTATAAATGGTACGTTTTCTTTATATAAGTAATCTGCTATTTCTCTTAACTTTTTAGTATTTCTAAAGGGATGTACATCTTCTATTCTTACAAAAACTTCTTCTTTATCGAATTTTTTTCTTTCATAAAAATCATTTAAAGAATCCTCAAATATATAAGAATCTTCTAAGTCCCATCTTGATATATAATATAAGTTTTTTTCACTTAATATAAATGGATAGATATTATACCCATCACTCATAGTTGCAATTATATTTGTACTTGGTAAGGCGTTTATAATATTAAATGAATAAGTTGTATTCACTGATATTTTTTTATTTTTATAAAATAGTTTTGTTATATTATTATTTTTAGAATCATAACTTATATCATACTTACCACTAAAATCTAAGAAATTTTCAACTTTATCTCCAATCCAATAAATTTTATTGTTAAAATTAGATAAATCATTTAAAAAGTCAGTATTGTTTATATCATTTCTTATATTTATAATAAAAATATAATCAAAATTATTAATATATCCACTTTCGTAATCATTGGTAGATATTTCACTTACACTTTCATTAAATACATACAAAAGCTCATTTAAATGATTTACAGGGTTTTCGTTGTATCCAAAAACTTTTTCTCTTTCATAAACTATAAGAGATTTTTTATCTCTATTATCACCGTATGAAAAAGAAGTGTAACTAAAAAAAATTATTATTATAAGTACTAGAGATATTCTTTTTTTATACATCATATTGAAGTTCCTCTTGTGCTAATACTTTAAATTCTATAGCTGTTTTTATATCTTCCTTATACTCTAATATAGCTACCTTTGTATCTATATTCACATAATTTTTTTCTTGTTTTAATTTTAAATTTAAATTATTTATACTATCTTTTATTCTATTTCTCACAATATCTGCTCCATTTATATCTGTATTAGGCATAATAATAGCTAGAGTATCATTTTCTATAGTATATCTTTCATCTTCATTTCTTGTAGAGTTTATGATAACATCTCTTATATCTTTTATTAATTTATTAGTCTTGTTTTCTCCAATTATTTTTTTAATCTCTTTATAATAAGGTAGCTTTATTAACATTAAAGTACATGGATTTTTATGCCTTTTACATTTACTCATTTCTCTATCTAAATTCATATAAAATAACCTTCTATTTCCAAGTCCCGTTTGCTTATCTATTGTAACTAAATTCTCATATTCTTCTCTTAAGTTTTTATTAGTTTCTTGTAACAATAATATATTGTTTGATAATTTTCCGCTTGTAAAAGCTATAATAGGAATTGAAACCATCCAAACATAAGATATATAACTAATATCTATATCCATCACTAAATTAATATAAAAAATATAACTAGTATATAAAAATATAATCACAGAGGTTAAAATAAGTCCTACTACAATCCCACCTGTATAAGTAATCATAACTGTAAAAAAAGTTATACAAAGCATAATAAAATTTAAGGTTTCTATATTACCTTCTTTATTAAATATAAGTAAAGCTATAATAGTAAAAATTTCTAAAAATAACCCTATTAAATAAGAATCTATCTTTCTTAAAATACCTCTCATAATATCACATCTTTCTTTACGCAATTTTTTACTTAAATCTATTTAGTATTGTATGTATTCTATTTTCTTATTCCTTTGATATCTTACATTTTATAACAAATTTAGTTTAACAATTATTTTTAGATTTTATATTAGTTATTATTATCTGCTTTATAAAAAAAATTTAATATATTATTTTTAATAATTTTTAATGAAAGATTAAATAATTTGAACTAATATTGTAGTAAGAAGAACTATATATAAATACAGGAGTGAAAACATATATGAAAACCTCATTAAATATTGCAGTTATTCAAATGCATGTAGAAGAAGATAAATTTAAAAATCTTGAAATTGCTCATAATTTTATAAAAAAAGCATGCAAACATAAAGTTGACATAGCTATACTTCCCGAGATGTTTTGCTGTCCTTATAAAACATCCAACTTTCCAGTATATTCAGAATATGAAAAAGGAAAATCTCATGAAATGCTTTCTAATATAGCTAAAGAGCATGGTATTTATTTAGTTGCCGGATCTATGCCTGAAAAAGATGAAAATGGTAATGTATATAATACTTCATATGTTTTTGATAGAAGTGGTAATCAAATAGGAAAACATAGGAAAATGCATTTATTTGATATCCAAATAGAAGGCGGGCAACATTTTAAAGAGTCTGATACTCTTAATGCTGGAAATGATGTAACTGTATTTGAAACGGAATTTGGAAAGATTGGCTTAGCTATTTGCTATGATTTTAGATTTCCAGAATTATCTCGTATGATGGTTGATAAGGGTGCAAAAGCAATAATTGTTCCTGCTGCTTTTAATATGAGTACAGGTCCCGCTCACTGGGAACTTATGTTTAGATCAAGAGCTATTGATAACCAAGTATATACTATAGGTTGTGCACCTAGCCGTAATTATGATTCTAGTTACATATCTTATGGAAATTCTATTGTCGCTTCTCCTTGGGGTGATGTTTTAAAACGTATGGGTGATAAAGAAGGTTATTTTATATGTAGACTTGATTTTGATTATGTTGATAAAATAAGAAAAGAGCTTCCTCTTATTAATCATAGAAGATTAGATATTTACTAATAATTTTATAAATTAATAGGATAACCAAATTTATCTATTTAGTTATCCTATTAAATATATTATATAAATTGCAACTATCCCATTTGTAATATTTTACTTATAATAGTAATGATTTTACTAGCAACAATTAAGTCTTGTGTACTTAAATAAATCATGTAATGTCTTAATTCAATCCATTTTTTATCTATACTTATATTTTTATTGTTTGTTTCTTCTATTTTATTTATTATGTCTATAACTTCTTTTATTTTATCTTTTGGTAAATCTTCATTTATTTGTACTAATTTTTTCATGTCATCAAACATATTTAAAATCATAGATTTTTGATGCTCAATTACTAATTTTTCCTTATGTAAACACAACTTTTCTTTTATATTTTCTAAATCTTTTTTTGTATAGTTCCAAACTTTATCATTATTATTTTCTATATTTTCTATACATGCTTTATATTTATCAGTTAATTCTTCAACTGCTATAACTATTTCTAAATAATTATTTTCTTTTAATACATCTTCACATCGTTTTATATTTTTATCTAGTTCTATTAATATTTTGTCCAAATTTTTACCTCTTCCTATCTATTCTCATTTATATTATAGCATAATCACCTAATTTGATAATTATACATACAAAATGGAGCACTCCTATTGATTTTAGGGTACTCCATTTATCTTTTATTATTATGCTGCTTGCTTTTCTTCTTTTTTAATTTCATCAACTTTTGTTTTTGGTAATCCAATTGCTATAGCTAATATACCACATATAAACATTAAAACTGGATAATATAAATACCTTAATACCTCAATCGGCGAAACCGATGCTATTGTTGCCGCTGTTAATAACTGAGCACCATAAGGTATCATACCTTGCCAACAAGATGAGAATATATCTAATATGCTTGCACATTTTCTTGGATCTATATTATATTCTTTAGCTATATCCTTAGCTAAAGGACCTGCTGTTACTATTGCTATAGTATTATTTGCTGTACATAAATCTATAATACTTACAAGTGCTGCTATACCAAACTCTGCACCTTTTTTAGTTTTTATCTTACTTGTAATAAAGTTAAGTATAAAATCAATTCCTCCGTTAAACTTAATAAGTTCAACTACTCCACCAACAATAATTACTAAAAGACATAATTCTTGCATTCCTGCTATACCATCTGATACAGAAACTATAAGGCCTAATAAATCAAATGTATTTGTAAAAATTCCTATTGCTCCTGCAAATAAAATTCCTCCACTTAATAACACAAATACATTAACTCCATATAACGCACCTATTAAAACAGCTAAATAAGGTAAAACCTTTATTATTTCATACGTATAAACTTCACTTGACTTAACATTGTATCCTAAAGTCGTTGCTGCTAATAATATTAAAGTTATTATTGCAGCTGGAAGAACTATTAAAAAATTCACTTTAAACTTATCTTTTAATTCACATCCTTGCGTTCTTGTTGCTGCTATAGTAGTATCTGATATCATAGATAAGTTATCTCCAAACATAGCCCCACCAACAATTGCTCCTATTACTAATGCAATAGGCATACCTGTTTTTTCGGCAATTCCAAGACCAATCGGCCCTAGTGCTGCTATAGTTCCCATAGATGTTCCCATAGAAATTGATATAAAACATCCTATTACAAACACTCCTACTATTAAAAGATTTGGTGGAAGTACTGATAAACTTAAGTTTACAGTAGAATCTACTCCTCCCATTGCTTTAGCAACATTTGAAAATGCTCCTGCTAAAATAAATATAATAACCATCAAAATTATATCAGAATTTCCTGCTCCCTTAGCAAATACTTCTATCTTTGTTTGTAGACTTTCTTTTTTATTAAGTGCTAATGCAAATGCACTAGATATTATAAATGCTACTAATACTGGCATTTTATAAAAATCTCCTGTTATAACTCCACTTCCTACAAATAGTAGTAAAAATATACCTAATGGCAATAATGCCATAGGATTTCCTTTTTTAATTTGTTTTTTCATAATATGTCTCTCCTTATAATGAAATTTGTTTTCGTTTTATATTGTTTTTTTAGCTATTAGACAAGTTATAAATTTATTTAATTAAAAAAAGCCTGAGAATAACTCAGGCTTTGATAGCAAAAATTATACGCTCATCTTTCAGCTAATAGCTGCAGGATTTAGCACCCGTATAATAATTTATACTGGTTGCCGGGTTTCTTAGGGCCAGTCCCTCCACCGCTCTTGATAAGTTTTATTTAGTTTGTTTAGAATATAATACGAAATTTCACGAATTTTGTCAATACTTTTATTATTTTGAACAATGTTATTAATAACATTTAAATTTTTATTAAGCTATTTTTTTATCTTATATATCCTCCCTTCTATAATCCTAACGTTTCATCTTGTATATTTATATATTCACTTAATTGATCAAGCGATGTTGTTATAAATTCATATACTAAATACTTTGGTTTTATTATATCTATTAATGATTTTATTTTTTTATTTGTGAACGGTTTATGTTGATCTATGTTTAATATGTGAAAAATTATATTATCGCTTACTTCATTTATTTTAATTTCTTCATTTTGATATTTTAAAATTTGGCTTTTAACATATTCTGAAGATATTGACTTACTTAAATGAACGCCCTTTATATATTTCTTTAAATCCCCTAAATTATTTACAGTATCTATTAGATAATCTATTGCCTCTGCCTCTGTATTTATTTCTAAATTTGTATTTAGTAAATGCCCAGTATCTAGCATAAATCCTTTATTTTTATATTTAATCTTCTCTATAAATTCTTTTACTAGACTTTCATCTATCATTGTAAGCCCTGGCCACCATAAATTTTCAAATAGTATTGTCATGTCTGTATCTAAATTTTCAAATATATCATTTACAAGTTCTACTGTTGCATCCAATACTTCTTTATCACTATATGTAAAGTTATAATCATAACAATTTTTTATTTTTACATGAGATACATGAAATACTACGTACTCTGCATTTAGATCTTGTGCTACTTTTATTTCTTTTATATAATGATTTATTATAGCTTCTTTATTTATTCCTCCATAGTAATTTATAACATCTTCTATACTCTTAAAATCTTCTAACATACCTTTTTCATTTCCATTCCAAAAATCTAACCACATAGGATAATGTCTTAAATGTATACCTTTTATTGCTTGTTTAGGTATTAAATCTTCTTTATATTCTAGTGGTCCTAATAATTCTATAGCATCTATTTTATGATTTTTTAAAAAATTTTTTATATTTTTTTTATCATTTTCATATCTATCCATATCGTACTTGTATGTAGATAAATTCATTATTTTTAACATGTTTATTTTCCTCCTAATATTTTAACCTATCCTAACACATTTGCCTTCTCAATTCCTTAATAGCATTACAATGCTTCGTATCCCTTACAGTAGAGTGAGACGTTTTGGATTTTCACCAAATTCCCTTTTAATAATCATATGCTATTTGTATAAATTTTTATTAATATATAAATTTTATTTTAAGAGTAGTTTATATAATAAGAAAAATCAACAAATATTTATATATTTTAGATTTAAAAAGGGAGTATCTCTATCAATGATTAATTAAAATCATTTTTAGATACTCCCTTTTTAATATAATTATTAATTATTTTTTAGCTATTAATTGTAATTCTACTGGAATAAATTCTTCAACTTGTTGTCCATCTATTACTTTAATTGCAGTTTCTACTCCTAAAGATCCTATTAATTTTGGTTGTTGAGCTACAGTTGCTGCCATTGTTCCTTCTTCAACAGCCTTTACAGCATCATCAGTAGCATCAAATCCTACTATTATTACATCAGTCATTCCTGCATCTGCTAAAGCTTTTTGAGCTCCTAAAGCCATTTCATCATTTTGTGCAAATACAGCTTTTATATCTTTATTACCTTGTAATATATTTTCCATTACAGATAATCCTTTAGTTCTATCAAAATCAGCAGTTTGTTTAGCTACTGCCTTTAAATTACTTCCTTCTATTCCTTTTGCAAATCCTTCCCCTCTATCCCTAGCTGCAGAAGATCCTGCTATACCTTCAAGTTCTACTATGTTGCCTTCTCCACCTAATTGCTCTACTATATATTGCCCTGCCATTTTTCCACCAGCTACATTGTCTGAAGCTATATGAGTTTCAACTTTTCCACCATTTGCTGCTCTATCTAAAGTTACAACTGGTATAGATGCATTATTTGCTATTTGAACAGTTGCTGCTGCTGCATCAGAGTCAACTGGATTTAATAGCACTAAAGAAACACCTTTTGTACTTATATCTTCCATGTTTGATACTTCCTTTGCAGGGTCATTTTGAGAATCAAGTACTACTAATTCATATCCTAATTCCTTTGCTTTAGCTTCTGCACCTGCTTTTAAATCTACAAAGAATGGGTTGTTTAAAGTAGATACTATTAAACCTATTTTCTTACTATCTTTACTATCTCCTGGTGAAGAACACCCTGTTAATATTCCTAATGATAAAGCTAGTACCATTAGCATTGTAGTAATTTTTTTCATTGTAACTCCTCCTTTAATATAATGTCTTAATCATTTTTTCTATCTAAAAGAACAGCTATTAGTATAACTATTCCCTTAGCTATCATTTGGAAATATGATGATACATTTAATAAGTTAAGAGCATTACTCAATATACCTATTATTAAAGCCCCTACTACTGTACCACCTATTTTACCTTTCCCACCAGTAAGACTTGTTCCTCCAAGTACTACTGCTGCTATTGCATCTAATTCATATCCACTACCTGCATTTGGTTGCGCTGAGAATAATCTTGCTGTTATTATAATCCCTGCAACTGATGCTAAAAGACCACTAACTGTATAAACAAATATTTTCACTTTATCTGTATTTATACCAGATAACTTAGTTGATTCCTCATTTCCACCAAGAGCATAAGTATATCTACCTATTTTAGTTTGGTGTAGTACATAATAACATATTAAGAATGCTGCTATCATTATCAGAACTGGGTTTGGTATTCCAAATAAACTTCCTCCACCAATATTACTAAAAACTAAAGCTCCTTCACTACTTCCAAATGATATAGGCTTTCCATCTGTAAATACCAATGTTGCTCCTCTAAGTATTGTCATTGTTGCTAATGTTGCTATAAATGGTTGTAATTTACCTTTACTTATTATGACACCATTTAAAAACCCTATACCTGCTCCAACTGTTAATGATAGAAGTACTACCACTAACATATTTTGACCTGATACCAAAAGACTTGCTGCCATAGCACCACTAAACCCAAGTATAGATCCAACAGATAAATCTATTCCACCTGTTAATATGACAAAAGTCATACCTGCTGCTATAACTGCATTTATAGAAGTTTGTCTAAGTACATTTAAAATATTTGAGACTGTAAAAAATGAAGGACTAAGCACAGCTACTACAGCTATTAACGATACTAATCCTACTAGTGTTTTATATTTTATGAGTAATTCCTTAA
>NZ_DATIRC010000218.1:0-14915 GCF_035470145.1 Romboutsia sp. | reverse complement strand
CATTTTCAACTAAGTAATTTAAAGAATTATCTAAGCAAGTTATATAATTATAAAATCCATCCTTAAAAACACTAGAAAATGATTTATCACTTTCAGCCGATGGAGCTATAAATGAGAGAATAATAAGAAAGATTAATAAATATTTCAAATAAAACACCTCCTCTTAGGATTATTAATAAATTAAAAAAAATTAAACAATAATATAGAAAATATAAATAGATAGTATGAAACTTTATTGAATATTTAAAAAAGTATTAATTGTTGGAATTTAATAAATATAATTATTTTAATAAAAATAAAACATTGACTTAAATTTTATAAGTTGGTATAATCTTCTTAAATAATTGAAATAATATTAAAATAAAGACAGTGAAGAGAACAGTAAATATAAAAAGTAGTTTTAGCGAATTGAGGATGGTGAAAGCTCAGTACGAAGTTTATATTGAAGAACATCTCGGAGTCTCTAACCGAAATCTTTTTAAGAAAGTAGGCTTAGACGGGAAGTCCCGTTACAGACTATAAGCATAGCTTAACTAAGAGGTCAAATTTATTTTGGCAACTAGGGTGGTACCGCGAGAGTAATAGCCTTTCGTCCCTTTTCACAGGGATGGAAGGCTTTTTTTATACATAAAACCTATATCCTTGTATATAATTGATGTGTCTAACATACAAGTTTAACAAAATTAATTACATAATAATGAGGAGGAAATTAAAATGCAACAAGAATTTTTAACTGTAAAAGAATTATACAGAAGCAAAGAAGAATATGTAGGAAAAACTGTAAAAGTAGCTGGATGGATAAGAACATCTAGAACATCTAAGAACTTCGGCTTCATAGAATTAAATGATGGAAGTTTCTTCAAAAATATGCAAATAGTAGTAGCTGAAGATAAATTAGAGAACTTCAAGGAAATCGGAAAATTACCAATAAGTTCATCTATACTTGTAGAAGGTGAATTAGTTTCAACTGAAGGTGCTAAGCAACCTGTTGAAATACATGCAACTAATATAGTTGTAGAAGGTGAGTCTGATAGTTCATACCCACTTCAAAAGAAAAGACATACTTTAGAGTACTTAAGAACAATAGCTCATTTAAGACCAAGAAGTAATACTTTCTCTGCAGTATTTAGAGTAAGAAGTTTAGCAGCATTCGCTATACACAAGTTCTTCCAAGAAAGAAACTTCGTATATGCACATTCTCCAATCATAACAGGAAGTGACTGTGAAGGTGCAGGAGAAATGTTTAGAATAACTACTATGGACTTAAACAACATTCCTACAACTGAAGAAGGAAAAATAGATTACTCTAAAGATTTCTTCGGAAAAGAAGCTAACTTAACAGTTAGTGGTCAATTAAACGCAGAAATAATGGCACTTGCATTTAGAAATGTTTATACATTTGGACCAACTTTCAGAGCGGAAAACTCATTTACACAAAGACATGCGTCAGAATTCTGGATGATAGAGCCTGAAATCTGTTTCGCTGACCTAGAAGATAACATGGAACTTGCTGAAGATATGATAAAATACGTTATAAACTACGTAATGGAAAATGCTCCAGAAGAAATGGAATTCTTCAATAGCTTTGTTGATAAAGGATTATTAGAAAGATTAAATAACGTAGTAAACTCTGAGTTCACAAGATTACCTTACACTAAAGCAGTTGAGATGTTAATAGAATCAGGACATAAGTTTGAATACCCAGTTAAGTGGGGAGATGATCTTCAAACAGAGCATGAAAGATATTTAACAGAAGAAATATTCAAAGCTCCAGTATTCGTTACTGATTATCCAAAAGATATAAAAGCATTCTATATGAGAATGAATGAAGATGGAAAAACTGTTAGAGCTATGGACTTATTAGTTCCAGGAGTAGGAGAAATAGTTGGAGGTTCTCAGAGAGAAGAAAGAGAAGAAAAACTATTAGAAAGAATAGAAGAAATGGGATTAAATAAGGAAGATTACTGGTGGTACTTAGAACTTAGAAAGTTTGGAACAGCTACTCACTCAGGGTTTGGGTTAGGATTTGAAAGAATCATAATGTACATGACTGGTATGTCTAACATAAGAGACGTAATACCATTCCCAAGAACTCCTAAGAATGCAGAATTCTAATATAAAATAATTAAAAATATATTGACTATTTAGTAAAGTGATTATATAATCATATATAAAATAAAGTAAAATACAAATAAATTCAATGAAAAAGAAAGTAAATATGAATTAAGTTTCAGCGAGTTAGGGTTGGTGTGAGCCTAGTAACAATATTTATATTGAAGAGAGCTTTGGAGAATAATACTTGAAATTATAGTATGGTATTAGGTAAATCTCGCCTTAAGAGAATAGAGTGGATAAGTTTAACTTATTAATTAGAGTGGTAACGCGGAAGATTTCGTCTCTTGGTTTTTATAACCAAGGGACTTTTTTAATACAGAAATAAATGCGTATATCATAATCTATTTGTATTGATTTATCAATAAGAGTGGTAACGCGGATTATATTTCGTCTCTTGGTCTTTTAGACCAAGAGACTTTTTTTATAAATCTGTGACAAATGAAACAACGAAGAAAAATATACTAAATATTAGCAATATAAGTTTTATAACTAATATTATTGGTAATGATAGCTATGAGAAACAAAAACTTCAATTAAATGAAGCAATTTTAAATAATTAAAAATATATTACGAGAGGTGAAGGAAAATGAAATTATGGGGTGGACGTTTTAGAAAAGAAGAAAATAAACTTATGGAGGAATTTAACAAGTCTTTTGACTACGATAAAGTTTTATATAAAAAAGACATTGAAGGTAGTATAGCGCATGTATATATGCAAGTTCATTGTAATTTATTAACAGAAGAAGAGGGAACAGCTATAACTGATGGATTAGTTAGTATACATGAAGATATATGTAATGGAAAACTACCTCTTGAAGGTAATTATGAAGATATACATAGTTTTATAGAAATAAATTTAATAAAAAGAATTGGAGAGGTAGGGAAAAAACTTCATACAGCTCGTAGCAGAAATGACCAAGTTGCAACTGATATGAGATTATATGCAAAAGAAGAAACTACTGATTTAATACAGCTAATTTCTAATTTTAAAAATACTATAAAAGAAGTTGCATATAAAAACTCTGTAATTATGCCAGGATATACCCATCTTCAAAGAGCGCAAGTTGTTACTTTCAAACATCATTTAATGGCATATTATAGTATGTTTGATAGAGATGAAAAGAGATTGAAAAATGCACTAGAAATATTAGATGAGTGCCCATTAGGATGTGGAGCTTTAGCAGGAACAACTCATAATATAGATAGAAATATAACTCAAGAAAAATTAGGATTTAAAAGAGTTGTAGAAAACTATATGGACGGAGTAAGTGATAGAGATTATTTATTAGAACTTATGGGTGATTTTTCTATAATAATGATGCATTTAAGTAGACTAAGTGAAGAGTTAATATTATGGAGTAGCCAAGAATTTAAGTTTGTAGAAATTGATGATCTATATACAACAGGAAGTAGTATAATGCCACAAAAGAAAAACCCTGATGGTGCAGAATTAATTAGAGGTAAGACGGGAAGAGTATATGGAAATCTTTTTGGATTACTAACTGTTATGAAAGGATTGCCGCTAGCTTATAATAAAGATATGCAAGAGGATAAAGAAGGATTTTTTGATAGTGTAAATACAATACAAATGTGTATTCAAGTCATGGAAAGAATGATATCTACTCTTAAAGTAAATGAAGAAAGTATGAAAAAAGCAGTAAAACATGGATTCTTAAATGCTACTGAAGTTGCAGATTATTTAGTTAATAATAACGTTGCATTTAGAGATGCGCATGGTATTGTAGGAAGTATTGTAATTTATTGTGAAGATAATAAAAAATCTATAGAGGAGTTATCTTTAGAAGAACTTAAGCAGTTTTCTAAAGTATTCAAAGAAGATATATATGATTTTATAGATTATGAAAATATATTAAATAAAGGAATAAAAAAGAATTTATTATAAAAGATAGTAATATCTTTATTGTGGAGTATGTGGTCAAATAGTTTTTTTATTATTTAAATACTAGATAGATGAATTTTAAAAAATGTTTAATCAATATAAAATTTGGATATATATAGATTAAACTATTAAGTAGTTAAAACAAAAGATGAATAATAGGAGGACTTCAAAATGAAGGCATTTGTAGACAAAGACATTTGTATAGGATGTGGAGCATGTACAGGAACATGTCCAGAAGTATTTGAAATGGATGATGACGGACTAGCAGTAGCTATAGAAGATGAAATAAGTGACGATTTAGAAGAATCAGCAGTAGAGGCTTGTGAAGGATGTCCAGTGGATGCAATAACTGTGGAATAATTTATAAACTAACTTAATATATTATAATTATCAATTAATAAAAAGTGAAAGTTGGAGAAAAATAACTCTAAAACTTTCACTTTTTATATTTTAAGATGAAAAATACTTTTTAAAAATTTCGTTATTAAATCAAATCGATATATTTACTATGCAATAAACATATTATTAATACATATATATATAATGAAAATATTTTTAAATTATATATATATAATAAAAGTTTATTTTTAGAGATAAATTTGAATTAATTAGCCAATATGTTGATTAATTAATACATGTTATAGATTGTATACTTAATTTATCAATGATACATTATTAAAATATTATATCATTGATAAATTGAGCTTTTATAGTTTTAAAAAGAGTTAATTATATAGAGAGGTGTTTATTATAGATTATGAAGTAGTAGTGAAATATAATGGAGATATTCTAAAATTAGAAAATGAGATTGACATATCTATAGAACTTTTAGGATACAACTATGCCATAATAATGGCAGATTCACAAGAAAAAATAAAAAAATTATTAAATTATTCAGAGATAGAGCATATAGAAGAGCCATTTATATTAGAGCCACAAGAAACTAAAAATTTTTATAGTACAGGAATAAAAGAATTTAAAAAAAATAATAAATTGACAGGAAAAGGAGTTATACTTGGTGTTATAGATTCAGGTATAGACTATAGTTTGCCAGTATTTCAAGATAAAAATGGAAAATCTAAAATACTTTATTATTGGGATCAAGCCATAAATGGTAATTCTCCAGACGGATTTAAAGAAGGAACATTATATACAAGTGAAGATATAAACAAAGCAATTAAAGGGCAAACAAAAATACATATATCAACAACTAGTAGCCATGGAACACATGTGAGCGTAATTTGTTCAGAGATAGCAAATGAGGCAAGTATAATAGCTGTAAAAGTTGGAAGAAGAAGTACAGATTTTATGAGAGGTATAAAATTTATACTAGATAAAGCATTAGAATTAAAAATGCCTGTAGCGATAAACATAAGTTATGGAAGTAATGAAGGTTCTCATAGAGGTTTATCTTTATTTGAACAATATATTGATGATATGTGTTCATTTTGGAAAAATAATATAGTAGTCTCAGCCGGAAATAATAGAGATAAAGGTGCGCATAAAAGGATTAATATTAAAGACAAAGGTGAAAAAATAGAGGTAGAATTTATAGTAGATGAAAATGAAAAATTATTAAATCTAAATATATGGCCAGACCTTGTAGATAATTTTAGTGTTTATTTAGTAAGTCCATCTAACACAAAAACACACCCCATTTCATTAACATCAGGAGAAATAAAAAATATTATAGGTTCAACTAAAATAAAAGGATATTTTTATCCAGTAGCTCCATATTATTTAACAAGAAGAGTAACAATACAAATAAGTTCTACAAAATCAATAAGTCCAGGAACATGGAAATTGGTATTTGAACCGATAAACATAGTCATTGGAAATATAGATATCTATCTATCAACCTCAGAAGGAGATTTAAAAGATACAAGATTTTTAAAGCCAGATAAGAATTTAACTGTAACAGTTCCAGGAACTGCAAATAAAGTAATAACTGTTGGCAGTTATAATTCAATAACGGATACAGTATCTATATTTTCAGGAGAAGGTGATATAAGTTTAAATGTATATAAGCCAGATATATTGGCACCAGGAGAAGGTATAGTATCAGTATTATCAGAAGGAAATAGTGGAGTATTAAGTGGAACTAGTATGGCAGCTCCACATGTAACAGGAGTTGTAGCACTTCTTATGGAATGGGGAATAGTACAGGGCAATGATTTATATTTATATTCCCAAAAGCTTAAATCAGCTTTAGTAAAATCTTCAAAGAGAAATTCTAAGGAACATTGTCCAAATGATTCAATGGAATATGGATTATTAAATTTATCAGATATTAATTTAGATAACATGTCTCAAACAAATCAAGAAAAAATCATTAGATATAGAAAATTAAAAAGAAAAAAAATAATTAAAAAATATAGAATAAAACCGTATGTTAACGAAGCAACAAATTTGAGATATGGAATAAATATGATTCACACTGGAGAACTTGAGAAAGATCTTCAAAAATTAAATATACCATATAGATATTATAAAATAGGTGATAATATTGGGGTAGTATTTATAGATGCAGGATATCAGAATTATACTTCTGATATTTTAAATTTAGAATCAGTATTAAAATATCAACCTAATGTGCGCTTAGCTTTATTAGGAGAAATAAGCCCAGGAATATCACAAGGAGTTGTTGCAACCGAAGATATAGGTGCTAACTTTTTTAAAAATAATTCAAACGAATCTATAACAGGAAAAGGCGTAGTTATAGGTATAGCAGATACAGGTATAGATTATTTACATGAAGATTTTATATATCCAGATGGAACATCAAAAATACGATACTTATGGGACCAAACAAAAGATGGGAATCCACCCAAAGGATATACAATTGGAACAGAATACACTAGAGAAGATATAAATAAGGCAATCGAAAATCAAGATACAAGTTTATCAAAAGATGAAGAAGGACATGGGACAATGATAAGTGGAATATGTGTAGGATTAGGGAGGAAAAATAGTGAATATGCGGGTGTAGCAGAAGATTCAGAACTAATAGTAGTGAAGTTAGGGAAAATAGAAGGATATTATACTAGTGCAAATTTAATTGCAGCAACTGACTATTTTGACCAAAAAACATATGAAGAAAATATACCGATTGTAATTAATTATTCGATAGGAAGTAATGCTCTGGTTGGAAGAACATCTGTTGCCACAGTAGGAAGTACTTTTTTCAAAAGTGGAATATATACTGTATCAGCGGCAGGTAATGAAGGAAATACTCAAACACATACGTCAGGAAAACTTAACTTTAATGGAGAAATAAAAGATATAGAGCTAGAACTATCACAGGATGAAGATACAATAGATATAGAGATATGGGTAGATAAGCCAGATATAATAACTGTAGCATTAGTATCTCCAACAGGAGAAGAAAGTAAGGTATTATTAGAGTCAGATTATAGTCCAGTAATAGGTTTGTTTGATTTAGAAGGAACTGAGTATTCAATAACATATATATATCCTACAACTTACTCAGGACAAGAATGTATTAGAGTGAATTTAAATAAAGTAAAAAAAGGAATTTGGAAAATAAGATTAATTGGAGATTATATAACAAATGGAATTTATCAAGCATACTTACCAAACAGGGTATTTTTAAAACCAGGAACTAAATTTAGAGAAGTTGACCCTTTATATACAATAAACTATCCAGCTACATATGATGAGAACATAACTGTAGGAGCATATGACACTATTAATAATAGTTTATGGGTAAAATCTTCAAAAGGACCAACAATAGCAGGAGGATATAAACCAGATATAGTAGCTCCAGGAGTTAATATAATAGCACCTTATCCAGGAAATACATATGCAACAATAACAGGAACAGCAGCAGCAGCAGCATATGTCTCAGGCGCAGCAGCTCTTTATATGCAGTATGTTTTAGTAGATGGAATGTATCGGAGCAAGTCATTTTCTCAAAAGATAAAAACATATCTTAACGTAGGGGCAAAAAGGAGTATTGATATAACTTATCCTAACAATAGTTATGGTTATGGTATATTAGACATAAGAGGTATGTTTGAACAATTAAGATAAAATAGGAGATTATATATGACAAAATCTTATATTATTATTTATGAAGGAACAGAATTACAACTAGAAAATGCACTGAAAAAAAATAATATAGATACATATGTTATATTAAATGATAAAATTGCTGCAATATATGTACCTATAGATTTTGATGAAATGAAATTAACTGAAACACCAGTAATCTCAACTTGGGAAGCATCAAGCCCAATAAGCTCTTTAATAGAGATAACCAATAATCTTAGAGAAGGGCAAAATGTTACAATTGCAGCAGGAACAGATTATATATATAACAATCCATATATATTATCTTCAGGAAAAGGTGTAATGATTGCAATTATAGACTCTGGTATAGACTATTTACACCCGGATTTTATAAATGAAGATGGAACTACAAAAATAATATCTATATGGGATCAAAATGGAGAAAAAAGTAAAGAACAAAATTATCCATTTGGACGTGATATAACTAGAGAAGAAATTAATAAAGCAATAAAAGAAAATGATCCTAGTTTGACACGGGATAATATTGGTACAGGAACAATAGCTGCTGGAATATGTTGTGGAAGAGGAAATTTAAATTCATCGTATAAAGGTGTAGCAATAGATAGTGAATTAATAGTAGTAAAATTAAAAGAATATAAAGATATTTATATGAAAGACAAAATAAATTATCAAGCTGCAGATTTTTTAGCAGCAATAAAATATGTTATAGATATTTCAAAGAAAGAAGAAAAATTTTTGATAATAAATCTAACAATAGGAAATGAATCAACAGCTACAACTGATCTTACAGTGGTAGATTCTTTTGATTATTTAGATTTTCCAGGGGTAATAATAGTAAGTGGTGCAGGAAATGAAGGTAACACTGATATTCACTATGAAGGCAAAATAAGAAATAAAAGTAGTGCAGAAGATGTACTAATTCAAGTAGGGCAACAACTTGACCTAACCATTGCGTTAAGTGTTAATGGGATGGATAAGATAGGTGTACAATTAATATCTCCAGCAGGAGAGTTAAGTGATAAGGTTAATTATACACCTGAATATTACCCATATGAGGGTAAATTTAATATAGAAAATGCTTTATATAAAATTGTGTACTCATATCCATGGCTACAGTCAGGAAATGAACAAACATATATATATATTAAAGATATAAAGCCAGGTATATGGACACTAAGATTGCTACCTGAATTTATCATAGGAGGAGAATATGACATTTATTTACCAAATAAAAATTTGATATCTGAAGATACTAGATTTGTGAATCCAAATTCATTTTCAACAATAACTTTGTATGCAACAACCGAAAATATGATAACAGTTGGAGCTTATAATGATAAAGTTAATAGTATATGGGTAGGATCATCCAAAGGACCAGTAAAGAGAAAACGTATAAAACCAGATATAGTAGCTCCGGGTGTAGATATAATAGGACCATCAAACAATAAATCATATAATACAGCTACAGGAACTGGTGTTAGCAGTTCAATTACATGTGGTGTATTAGCTATAATGATGGATTATATAAGTGAACAAAAGAAAGGCAGCAAAAATCTTTTATTTACACGAGTATTAAAAACATATTTAATGTTAGGAGCTACAAAGAAAGATATATATATGTATCCAAATGCATCTCAAGGGTATGGAATTTTAAATTTAAAAGAAACTATACGCCAAATTGCAAACTTTATTGAATAATGTGTATTGTTATAATAGATAACCATGCCCTTACAGTATAGGGGATGGTTATTTTAGATTGTTAAATTAAATCAATATATTTATTATGAAATAAAAATATTATTAATACATATATATTATAATAAAAATATTTATAATGATACGAATTGACAGTTTTATGATGATACTTGAAATTTAAAAAAGAGTTGATTTTATAGTGAGGTGTTTAGCATAGATTATGAAGTAGTAGTGAAATATAATGGAGACATACTAAAATTAGAAAAAAGCAAAGATGAAAAACTAGAGATAGAATTTATAGTAGGTGAAGATGAAAAACTATTAAATATAAATATATGGCCAGATTTTGTAGATGATTTTAGTATTTATTTAGTAAGTCCATCTAAAGTACAGACACAGCCCATTTCATTAACATCAGGACAAATAAAAAATATTATAGGTTTAACTAAAATAAAAGGATATTTTTATCCAATAGCTCCATATTCTTCAAGCACAAGAGTAATGATACAAATGAGTTCTACAAAATCAATAAGTCCTGGGATATGGAAGTTGATATTTGTACCTATGAGTAGAATTACTGGAAAAAAATATATATACATATCAACCTCAGAAGGAATTTCAAAAGGTACAAGGTTTTTAAAATCAGATATTAATTTAGATAGCATGGCCCAAACAAATCAAGAAGAAATCATTAGATATAGAAATTTAAAAAGATACAAATTAATTAAAAAATACAAAACAAGAAAATATGAGAATAAAGCAACAAATTTAAAATTTGGATTAAATATAATTCACAGTCCAGGATTTGAGGAAGATCTTAAAAAATTAAATATACCATCTAGATATTATAAAATAAGTGATAATTTTGGGATAGTATTTATAGATGAAGATAGTTTAAACTATCTTCCTAACATTGTAAATTTAAAATCAGTATTAAGATTTGAATATAATGTAAGATTAGCTTTATTAGGAGAAATAAGCAAAGGAATATCACAAGGAGTTGTTGCAACCGAAGATATAGGTGCTAATTTTTTTGAAAATAATCCTAATATATCTATAACAGGAAGAGGTGTAGCTATATGTATTGTAGATTCAGGTATAGATTATTTACATGAGGACTTTATATATCCTGATGAAACATCAAAAATACTATACTTATGGGATCAAACAAAAGAAGGAAATCCACCTGAAGGATTTTTTATTGGAACAGAATACACTAGAGAAGATATAAATAGGGCAATTGCGAATCAAGATTCAAGTTTATCAAAAGATGAAGAAGGACATGGAACAATGATAAGTGGAATATGTGCAGGCCTAGGAAGAAAAAATAGTGAATATTCGGGTGTAGCAAAAGAAGCAGATTTAATAGTAGTAAAGTTAGCGAAAATAGAAGGAGAATATACTGGTGCAAATTTACTTGCAGCAGTTCAATATTTGTATAAAAAATCATATGCAGAAAAGATACCAATTATAATAAATTTATCTATAGGAAGTAACAATCTGGCTGGAAGAACTTATGAACAAATAGTACAACAAACGTTCTTCCTACAGGGAATATGTACTGTATCAGCGGCAGGTAATGAAGGCAATGCTCAAACACACACGTCAGGAAAAATCGAATTTAATGGACAACAAAAAGATATAGAATTAGAATTATTACAGGATGAAGATACAATACAAATAGATATATGGATAGATAGGCCAGATAAAGTAACTGTATCATTAGTATCTCCAACAGGGCAAGAAAGTAAGGTATTAGCACTTCAAAGTTATAAAGTAGTAACAGGTTTATTTGATTTAGAAGCAACAGATTATTTAATAACATATATATACCCTACAAAATACTCAGGTCAAGAAAAAATCACAGTAAATTTAAATAGAGCAAAAAAAGGGATTTGGAAAATAAGATTAATTGGAGAGTATATAACGAATGGAACTTATCAAGCATACTTACCAAACAGAGTATTCTTAAAACAAGGAACTAAATTTAGAGAAACTGACCCTTTATATACAATAAACTATCCTGGTACATATGATGCTGATATGACTGTAGGAGCATATGACACTATTAATAATAGTTTATGGTCAAAATCTTCAAGAGGACCAACAATAGCAGGGACACAGAAACCAGATATAGTGGCTCCAGGAGTTAATATAATAGCACCTTATCCAGGAAATACGTATGCAACAATAACAGGAACAGCACCAGCAGCAGCACATGTATCAGGTGCAGCAGCTCTTTATATGCAGTATGTCTTAGTAGATGGAATATATCCTAGTAAGTCATTTTCTCAAAAGATGAAAACATATATTAAGGCAGGCGCAAAAAGGAGTATTGATATAACTTATCCTAATAATGATTATGGTTATGGTATATTAGACATAAAAGGAATTTTTGACCAATTAAAATAAAAATAGGAGATTATATATGACAAAATCTTATATTATGATTTATGAAGGAACAGAACTTGAATTAGAAAATTCACTGAAAAAAAATAATATAGATACATATGTTATATTAAATAATCAACTTGCTACAATATATGTACCTATAGATTTTGATGAAATAAAATTAAATGAAATACCGGTAATCTCAGCTTGGGAACCATCAAGCCCAATAAGTTCTTTAATAGAGATAACTAACAATCTTAGAGAAGGAGAAACTGTTACAACTGCAGCAGGAACAAATTATATATATAAAAATCCATATATATTATCTTCAGGAAAAGATATGATGATTGCAATTATAGACTCTGGTATAGATTATTTACACCCAGATTTTATAAATAAAGATGGAACTACAAAGATAATATCTATATGGGATCAAAATGGAGAAAAAAGTAAAGAACAAAATTATCCATTTGGGCGTGATATAACTAGAGAAGAAATTAATAAAGCAATAAAAGAAAATGATCCTAGTTTGACACGGGATAATGTTGGTACAGGAACAATAGCTGCTGGAATATGTTGTGGAAGAGGAAATTTAAATTCATTGTATAAAGGTGTAGCAATAGATAGTGAATTAATAGTAGTGAAGTTAAAAGAATATAAAGATGCTTATATGAAAGATAAAATAAATTATCAATCTGCAGATTTTTTAGCAGCAATAAAATATGTCATAGATGTTTCAAAGAAAGAAGAAAAATTTTTAATAATAAATCTAACAATAGGAGATAAATCAACAGCCACAACTGATATTACCGTGCTAGATTCTTTTAATGATTTAGGTAATCCGGGAGTAATAACAGTAAGTGGTGCAGGAAATGAAGGGAACACAGATATTCACTATGAAGGCAAAATAACAAATGAGAGTAGTGAACAAGATGTAATAATTCAAGTAGGGAAACAACTCAATTTAGAGATTGTTTTAAGTGCTAGTTTGCCGGATAAGATAGGTGTGCAATTAATATCTCCAGGAGGAGAGACAAGTGATAAGGTTGATTATAACCCACAATATTATCCATATAAGGGTAAATTTAATATAGAAAATTCTTTATATGAAATTGTGTACTCATATCCATGGCTACAGTCAGGAAGTGAACAAACATATATATATATTAAAGATATAAAACCGGGTATATGGAAACTAAGGCTGTTTCCTGAATTTATCATAGATGGAGAGTATGGCGTTTACTTACCAAATAAAAATTTGATATCTGAAGCTACTAGATTTTTAGACCCAAATTCATCTTCAACAATAACTTTGTATGCAACAACCCAAAATATTATAACAATTGGATGTTATGATGATAAAACTAATAGTATGTGGATAGGATCATCTAAAGGACCAGTAAAAGGAAAACGTATAAAACCAGATATAGTAGCTCCAGGTGTAGATATAATAGGACCATCAAATAATAAATCATATAATACAGCTACAGGAACTGGTGTTAGCAGTTCAATTGTATGTGGTGTATTAGCTATAATGATAGATTATATAAGTGAACAAAATAAAGATAGCAAAAATCTTTTATTTACAGAAATATTAAAAACATATTTAATGTTAGGAGCTACAAAGAAAGATATATATATGTATCCAAATGCATCTCAAGGGTATGGAATTTTAAATTTAAAAGAAACTATACGCCAAATTGCAAGTATTATTGGATAAGGTGTATTTTTATTCACTAGGTATCGTTATATATTCGCCCGATTGAACTTGATATTTTTTAGATACAACCCTAGCATTTTATTTATAAACAACTTTTCTAAACCTTAGATGATATCGTTAATATCTTGATAGTATCATCTAAGGTTTCTCTAGATGCAACTTAATGTTTTGTAAGATGCCTATCAGCCATAATTTTTTTATTTTAGATTATTAAATTAAATCAATATATTATTATGCAATAAAAATATTATTAATACATATATATTATAATAAAAATATTTATAATCACCAGAATTAACAGTTTCATGATTATACTTGAAATTTAAAAAAGAGTTGATTTTATAGTGAGGTGTTTAGCATAGATTATGAAGTAGTAGTGAAATATAATGGAGACATACTAAAATTAGAAAAAGGCAAAGATGAAAAACTAGAGATAGAATTTATAGTAGGTGAAGATGAAAAACTATTAAATATAAATATATGGCCAGATTTTGTAGATGATTTTAGTGTTTATTTAGTAAGTCCATCTAATGCACAAACAAAGTCAATTTCATTAACATCAGGACAAATAAAAAATATTATAGGAAGAACTAAAATAAAAGGATATTTCTATCCAATAGCTCCATATAATTTGAAAAAAAGAGTAAGAATACAAATGAGTTCTATAACATCAATAATTACTGGAATATGGAAATTGGTAATTCAACCTACGAGTATAATTACTGGAAATATAGATATATACATACAGACCACAGACGAAGCTTCAAAAAATATACGGTTTTCAAAACCAAATAAGAAGCTAACTGTAACAGCTCCAGGAAATGAAAGTAAAGTAACAAAAGAAAAACATGATTATAAAGATAATAAATCATCGAAAAAAATTTCCAAAAGAGAATTAGATAATAGTATAGAAAATTTAACGCCAGCATTTAATATAGTTCATAGTCCAGAATTTGAAGAAGAATTTGAAAAACTAAATACATCCTATAAATATTATAAAATAGCTTATAATTTTGGAATAGTATTTATAGATAAACCAAA